>NZ_JBHVEG010000115.1:0-19995 GCF_042802395.1 Promicromonospora sp. NPDC057488 | reverse complement strand
GCACAGGCCTGTGCCGACCTCGATGCAAACTGCCGCCCCGGCGAGGCGTGCTCAGCAGACTGCCGACCTCACAGCAGAGTGCCGACCGCGCGGGCCGCGCTCAGCAGGCTGCCGACGTCACCACTCCGCGGACGCGCCACGCGGCGACACCGTGCGCGGCACGCCCCACGGGTTGTCGTCGCGCAGCGGCGCCGGCAGCAGCTCCTGCGGCGCGTCCTGGAACGTCACCCCGCGCAGGAACCGGCCGATCGCGGCCGTGCCCACCGACGTGCCGTCCGTGGTCGTCGCGGGCGACGGCCCGCCGTGCTGCATCGCGGGCGTCACCGCGACGCCCGTGGGCCAGCCACCCAGCAGCACGCGCCCGGCGTAGCGGCCGAGCGCACCCACGAGCGCGCCCTGCGCCGCGCCCGTCTCCCCCGCCCCGAGGTGCAGGGTGAGCGTCAGGTTGCCCGGGAACAGCTCCCCGACGACGGCGGCCAGGTCGGTGCCGCGCGGGTACTCCACGATCACGGAGAACGGCCCGAACACCTCGTCGAGCACTGCCTCCCCGGCGCCCCGGAGCGCGTCCAGCGGCACCGAGACGAACGTCGGCGTCACCCAGGCCTGCCCGTCGGCGTCGCGGCGGAACTCGCCGGACCGGACCACGCGGACGCCGTCCGCCCCCAGGACCGCCGAGACGCGCCGCTCGTAGCCGTCGGCGATCGAGGGGTTGAGCAGCCGGTGCTCAGGCACGTCGGCCGCGGCGGCGACCACGGCGTCGTCGTACGCCGTGCCCTCCGGGACGAGCAGGAAGCCCGGCTTGGTGCAGAGCTGCCCGGCCGAGCCGGACACGCTCGCGACGTACCCGGCGAGCAGCGCGTCCGCGCGCTCGTCCAGCGCCGCCTCGCTGACCAGCACGGGGTTGACGCTGCCCAGCTCGCCGAAGAACGGGACCGGCTCGGGCCGCGCGGCGGCCCGGGCGGCCAGGAGCTGCCCCACGCGCTGCGAGCCGGTGAACGCCGCCGCCCGCACGGCCGGGTGCTCCAGCAGCTCCACACCGGCGTCCTGGTCCGTGACGAGCTGGAGCGTGCCCTCCGGCAGGCCCGCCTCGACCAGCGCGCCGGCCACGATCTGCGCGGTGCGCTCGGACAGCCACGGGTGCCCCGGGTGCCCCTTGACGATCACGGGGCAGCCCGCCGCGAGCGCCGCCGCGGTGTCGCCGCCGGCCACGGAGAACGCGAACGGGAAGTTGCTGGCCGCGAAGTTGAGCACGGGGCCGACGGGCCACAGGGCGCGGCGCAGGTCGGGGCGGGGGCCGAGCACGAAGTCGGGGTCGGCCTCGTCGAGGCGGACGTCGAGGTAGGCGCCGTCGGCCACGACGTGCGCGAACAGGCGCAGCTGCACCTGGGTGCGCTTGAGCTCGCCGCGCAGGCGGGCCTCGGCGAGGCCGGTCTCGACCTGCGCGGTGGCCACGAGCTCGTCGGCGTGCTCCCCGAGGGCCGCGGCGGCGCGGCGCAGGGCGTCGGCCCGGGTCGCGGGGCCGACCTGGGCCAGCCCGGCGAATGCGGCCGCGGCCGTGCGGGCCACGTCGTCGACGGTGCGGTTGTGTGCGGGCACCGCGGTGGCGGTCATGGGGCTCCTCATCAGAAGACGAAACCCGTGGGGAACGGGTCGCTGGGGTCGAGCAGGTAGTTGGCGGTGCCGGTCACCCAGGCACGGCCGGTGATGGTGGGCAGCACGGCGGGCACGCCGGCGACCGTGGTCTCCCCCACCAGGCGGCCGACGAACCGGCTGCCGATGAACGACTCGTTGACGAAGTCGGTCTCCAGCGCCAGCTCGCCGCGCGCCCAGAGCTCGGCCATGCGGGCGGACGTCCCGGTGCCGCAGGGCGACCGGTCGAACCAGCCCGGGTAGATCGCCATGGCGTGCCGGGACAGCGTGGCGTCCGAGCCGGGGGCGATGAGCTCCACGTGGTGGCAGCCCTCGACGCCGTCGAGCTCCGGGTGCTTCGGCTTCGCCGTCTCGTTGATGGCGTCCATGATCGCGAGCCCGGCGGACAGCAGGTCCTGCTGCCGCTCGCGGTCGAAGGGCAGCTTGAGGTCGTCGAGGTCGACCAGGGCGTAGAAGTTGCCGCCGAACGCCATGGAGTAGGGCACGGTGCCGTAGCCCGGCACCTCGACCTCCTGGTCGAGGGCGGTGACGAAGCTCGGCACGTTCTCGATGGTCACGGAGTCGGCGTGGCCGTCGCTGACCGCGACCTTCGCGACGACGAGCCCGGCGGGCGTGTCGAGCCGGATCTCGGTGACCGGCTCGACGACGTCCACCATGCCCGTCTCGACCAGCACGGTGGCCACCCCGATGGTGCCGTGGCCGCACATGGGCAGGCAGCCGGACACCTCGATGTAGACGACGCCCCAGTCGCAGTCGGACCGGGTGGGCGGCTGCAGGATGGCGCCGCTCATCGCGCCGTGCCCCCGCGGCTCGTTCATCAGGAAGTGCCGCAGCTCGTCCATGTGCTCCATGAAGTACAGCCGCCGGTCGTTCATGGTCTCGCCCGGGATGGGGCCCACCCCGCCGGTGACGACGCGGGTGGGCATGCCCTCGGTGTGCGAGTCGACGGCGGTGATGGTCCTGCTGCTGCGCATGGTCGCTCCTGTGCTCGTTCCGTGGGGGCCGCGTGGGTCAGCGCGAGGCGATGTAGCTGAGCGCCGCCTCGGTGTCCTTGCGCACCTGCGCCTCGTGCTCCGCGGACAGCGGGCCGCGCGGCGGGCGGGTGGGCCCACCGTAGCTCTGCCCGGCCATGTCGATGGAGAGCTTGATGGCCTGGACGAACTCGGTGCGCGAGTCCCAGCGGAACACGGCCACGAGGTGGCGGTACAGCTCGCGGGCCTCGTCGATCTTGCCCTCGGTGACCAGGGTGTAGATCTCGACGGCCTCGCGCGGGAACGCGTTCGGGTAGCCGGCGAACCAGCCGACGGCGCCGGCCACGAGCGACTCGAACAGCAGGTCGTCGGCCCCGGCGATGACGTCGAGGTCGGGGGCGAGCTCCTTGATCTCCAGCACGCGGCGCACGTCGCCGGAGAACTCCTTGACGGCCACGACGTTCTCGAGCTGGGCGAGCTCGGCCAGGATGCTGGGCGTGAGGTCGACCTTGGTGTCGATCGGGTTGTTGTAGATCATGATCGGCAGGCCGACCTCGTTGACCGCGGCGTAGTGGGCGATCACCTCGGAGCGGTTGGCGCGGTAGATCGTGGGCGGCAGCAGCAGCACGCCGTCGGCGCCGTCCTCGGCGGCGAGCTCGGCCCAGTGCTTGGCCTGGTGCGAGCCCACGCCGTGCACGCCGGCGACGACCAGGCCGCGGCCGTCCACCGCCTTGACGGCGGTCTGGATCACCTTCCGGCGCTCGTCGTCGGTGAGCGACGAGTACTCGCCGAGCGACCCGTTCGGGCCGACGCCGCGGCAGCCGTTGTCGATGAGGAACTCGCAGTGCGCGGCGAACTTCTCGTAGTCGACGGCCAGGCCGGCCGGCGCGGACTCGTCGGGCTTGAAGGCGAGCGTGGTGGCGACGATGACGCCGCCGAGGTCGAATCGCTGGTTCATGTCAGGTCTCCTGTGGTTGCGATGCTGCGGAAAGTGAAGTCGTGGGGAGGGATGGTTCGAGCGGGGCGGCGGACGGGGCGGGCAGCGCGGCCAGGTCGCCGAGCCGGACCGGCACGACGACCGGACGGCGGTCGACGCCGGGCGCCGGCCCGCCGCAGGCGGCACCGGACCCGCCGTCGTCCAGCAGCTCCTGGAGCGTGCGGCCGCACATGCGGGCCTGGCACGGGCCGAGCCCGGCGCGGCTGGTGAGCTTCACGGAGCGGGTCTCGCGCGAGCCGGTCAGGTCGACCACCTCGCGCAGCCGCCCGTAGGTGGTCTCCTCGCAGCGGCAGACGACGGTGTCGTCGCGCAGCCAGCGCACCCACCCGCCGCGGATGCCGTGGGCGGCCTCGATCCGGGCCGCGAAACCGCGGGACCGGTCCCGGGCGCGGGCCGTCCGGGCGGCCCCGGCGGACCGGAGGTCGCCCCCGGCCGCGGCCGTGCCGGCGACGGCGCCCTCGGCGAGCGCGGCGTCGGCCCCGCCGATGCCGGTGATCTCGCCCGCGGCCCACACCCCCGGCACGGACGTGGCCTGCGCGTCGTCGACCACCACGAACCGGGCCGGCGTCAGCGCGCAGCCGGCGGCGACCGCCAGCTCCAGGCGCGGCGTGAACCCGTGGCTCACGGCCACGGCGTCGGCCTCGACCTGTCGTTCGGTGCCGGGCACGGGCGTCCAGCGCGCGTCGAGCCGCGCGATCGTGACCGCCTCGACCTGGCCGTCGCCGTGCGCGGCGACCACGGCCTCGCCGGGCCGCCACGGCACGCGGTGGCGCACCAGCTCGCGGACGTAGCCCGCCAGCTCGCCGGCCTTGCCGGCCGCGCCGAGCAGCTCCCAGGGCCGGTCCAGCCAGCCGCGCGCGAGCGGGCCGAGCCCGCTCGCCTCGTGCACGCCGACGACGGCGGCACCCGTGCGCAGCAGCGAGGACGCGACCGGCAGCAGGAACGGCCCGGCCCCGGCGACGACGACGCGGCGTCCGACGGCGACCCGCTCCCCCTTGGCCAGCGCCTGCGCCGCCCCGGCGGAGTAGACCCCGGGCAGCTGCCAGCCAGGGAACGGGAGGGTCCGGTCGTGGGCGCCGGGCGCGAGCACGAGGGCGTCGGGCTTGAAGGTGCGGGCCGCGCGGCCGGCGGCGTCGGGCTCCCCCACGAGCACGTTGAGGCGGACGCCGTCGTCGAGCCGCTCGAGGGACCACACCTGCGCGGACGGGACGACCGTGACGGCGGGGTGCGCCCGCAGGGCGTGCACCAGCTCGCGGTAGGTGCCCCACTTGTGGTGCAGCACGTGCTCGCGCGCGGCCGGCCGTGTGGGGGGCAGGTGCCGCCAGTACTGGCCGCCGAGCACGTCGGCCGAGTCGAGCACCGTGACCCGCGCCCCGGCGCGGGCGGCGGCGTGCGCGGCGGCGAGCCCAGCGGGACCCGCGCCCACGACGACCACGTGCCGGGACGGGGTGCCGCTCACGGGGTCACCTCCGGCCCGGCGACGGGACGTGCCGCGACGGGCTCGCCCTGCCGGGCCACGACGTCGCCGTCCTGCGCGCGCCGCAGGCAGGCCCGCACGTCGCGCAGGCCGTTGACCTCCACGACGCAGTCGAAGCAGACGCCGATGCCGCAGAACACGCCGCGCGGGGCGCCGTCCTGGCTGGTGGTGCGCCACTGGCGCCGTCCGGCGCCCAGCAGCACGCCCGCGATGGTCTGCCCGGCCGTACCGGGCACGGGCTCGCCGTCGACCCAGATGGTCAGCGGGTGGTCGGGGCCTGGCCGCGCCGGGTCCGAGCCGGCGGGCATGCGGTGCGAGGTCATGGTCGTGCCCCTTCGTGAGCGGTCTCCGAGGTGTCAGACCCCCAGGTCCCCCGAGGGACCTGTACGTCTGACACGTCGGGGGTGGGCCGCAGCGCCTCGAGCGTGGGCCGGTCGACGGCGTACGGTGCCGGGTCCACCGCCGGGTCCAGCCCCAGCAGCCCGGCGGCCAGCAGGTCGCCGGTCGCGGGGGCCAGGCCGACGCCCGCGCCCTCGTGCCCGGTCGCGAACCACAGTCCGGGCAGCGCCGGGTCGGCGCCGACGACGGGCAGGTGGTCCGGCATGTACGGCCGGAAGCCCAGGTAGGAGCGCATCACGTTGGTCTCGGCGAGGAACGGGAACACCGCCACGGCCCGGCGCGCCATCTGCCGGAGCACCTCGGCGCGGAAGCGCTCGTCGAACCCGACCTGCTCCCGGCTCGACCCGATCAGCACGGTCCCGCCGCGCGTCGACTCGATCACGGCGGAGGTCTGCAGCTCGGCGCCCGCGGACTGGGTCGCGGCGAAGTAGTCGCCGTCGTACACCTTGTGCCGGATGCGCTCGCGCATCGGGGTGGTCACCAGCACCGTGCCGCGCCGCGGCCGCACGGGCAGCCACGCACCGAGCCGCTCGGCGACCTGCGCCGACCACGGTCCGGCCGCCACCACGACGGCCCCGGCCGCGACCTCGCCGCCCGTGGTGGCCACGCCCGTCAGCCGGCCGTCGGCGCCGAGCAGCGGCCCGGTCACCTCCACCCCGGTGCGGACGACGGCGCCCGCGCGGCGCGCGGAGGCGAGCAGCGCCTCGGCGGCCGCGACGGGCTGCACCTGGGCGTCCTGCGGGTAGTGCACGCCGCCCAGGACGCCGGGCGCGAGGTCGGGCTCCAGCTCCCGGGCCTGGTCGCCGGTCACCTCCACGGCCTCGACGCCGACGGCACGCTGCGCGGCGGCGAACTCGCGCAGGCCGGTCAGGCCCGCGGCCGAGGCCACCACGACGAGGCCGCCCTTGGCGTCGTGCTCGATCGACGGGAACCGGGGGCCGAGCTCGTCCGCCAGCTCGCCGGCGAGCTCGGCCCACCGGCGCAGCGACTCCTGGGCGAGCACCAGCTCGGGCCCCGGACCCTTGTCCGAGACCAGCAGGTTGCCCTCGCCGTGGGCGCTGGTGCCGGCGGCCGCGGCCCCGCGGTCGAGCACCACCACCGAGGCACCCGCGAGCGCCAGGGAGCGCGCGCACGCGGCGCCCACGATCCCGGCGCCGACGATGACGACGTCCGCAGCCACTTCCACCCCCTCCATCGCTCCGCTGTCTCTGTCTCTTGTTCTCTCTCCCGGGCACACGGCAGGCGCCCCGGGGGTACCGCTCAGTCCTCGGGCTTGCCCGCCCACGTGCCCAGCGAGTGCCCGATGTGCCGCTCCATGAGCGCCTTGGCGCCGGGGCCGTCGCCGGCCGCGAGCAGGTCGAGCAGCTCGTGGTGCTCCTGGGCGGAGGCGGCCAGGGTGCCGCCCGCGACCATCGTGGACAGGCCGAGCAGCCGCGCGCGGTCGCGCAGGTCGGCCACGATCTCGCCGGCCACGGGGTTGCCCAGCAGGCCCATCAGCCGCAGGTGGAACGCCTGGTCCGCCTGCAGGTAGGCGATGAGGTCCCCGGTGCGCGCGCCCTCGACGATCTCGTCGGCGAGCGCCCGGAACTCCCCGAGCTGCCCCACGGGGAACGACCTGGCGAGCCGTTCCATCCACACGGGCTCGATGACCATGCGGACGGCGGCGACGTGCCGCAGCGTCTGGTCGCTCACGCGGGTGACGCGGAAGCCCTTGTTGCGTACGGCCTCCAGGAACCCGCGCCGCTCCAGGTCCAGCACGGCCTCGCGCACGGGGGTCGCGGACACGTCGAAGCGCGCGGCCAGCGTCGGCACCGAGACCAGCTCGCCGGGTTCCAGCTCGCCGGCGACGATCGCGGCCACGAGGGCGCGGTGAACCTGCTCGCGCAGGCTCGCGACCGGCGCCAGGCGACGGACCGACGGGGTCGATGATGCTGAGCTCATGGTGCTCTCCAGTGGGGTCAGGCTCTGACAGTAGAATATTACACACGACAGGAAACCCGTCGTCAATGCCGCCAGAGGGTACCTGAGCGTGGCCTGGTTCGCCGGACTTTCGCCCGCCAGAACTGGCGTTATCCCGCCGAAACGCGACGTTTACATTCATCCCATCGACACTGCGGTACCGTCTCAGTAACATATCACGCATCACATATCGAAGGCAGGCCGCGTCGACGACGACCACGGCCGCGCCGGGGCCCTACCCGTACGACCAACGACGCAAGTCACCGACCGAGAGGCCACACCGTGAAGCACCACCGGATAACGACGGCAGTCATCGCCGTCGCCACGACATTCGCGCTCGCCGCGTGCGGCGGCGGCGGCCAGAACCCCTCCTCCTCCTCCTCGGGGGCCGGCGGGTTCGAGGCCGAGCCGGCCGAGGGCGGCACCGTCCACGTGCTGCAGAACGCCGACTTCTCCTACCTCGACCCGGCCCGCGGCTGGGACGGCGGCGTGAACAACTTCTACCGGCTCGTCTACCGTCAGCTCACGACGTCGGCGCCGGGCTCGGCGGACGACCCGACCGCGATCGTGCCGGACCTGGCCGAGTCCCTCGGCGAGGTGTCCGACGACGGTCTGACCTGGACCTACACGCTCAAGGACGGGCTGAAGTTCGAGAACGGCGACCCGATCACGTCCGCCGAGGTCAAGTTCGGCGTCTCGCGGGCCTGGGACCCGGAGGTCGGCATCGGCTCCCCGTACCTCAAGCAGGTGATCGACGCCCCCGAGGACTACGAGGGTCCCTACAAGACCGGTGACCTGCCGACCATCGAGACCCCGGACGAGAAGACGATCGTCTTCCACCTGAAGAAGCCGTTCCCCGAGTTCGACGCCGTGGTCTCCCAGGTCAACGCGACCCCGTTCCCCGAGGGCAGCGGCGCCGGCGACGAGTTCATCCACGAGATCGTCGCCTCCGGGCCCTACAAGCTGGCCGAGTACGTGCCGGGCAGCACCATCAAGCTCGAGCGCAACGAGAGCTGGGACGCCGCGACCGACGAGGTGCGCGCCGCCAAGCCGGACGGCTGGGAGTTCTCCATCGGCCTCGACCCGGCCACCATCGACGAGCGCCTCATCGCCGGGCAGGGCACGGACGTCAACGCGATCGCCGGCAACATCCAGCCGGCCACGCTCCCCCGCCTGCAGACGCCGCAGCTCCAGGAGCGCGTGCTGCAGTTCGACGGCATCTGCACCACCTACATGGGCCTGAACACCACCAAGGCGCCGCTCGACGACGTCCGGGTGCGCCAGGCGATCAGCTACGCCGTCGACCGCAGCTCCATCGTCAACGCGAGCGGCGGCACGCAGCTCGGCGCCCAGTCCACGACGATCATCCCGCCGGCGGTCGCCGGTCACAAGGACTTCGACCTGTACCCGTCGCCGGACGGCACGGGCGACGTCGAGGCCGCCAAGAAGCTGCTGGACGAGGCCGGCCTGTCCGACGGGTTCACCCTGACCCTCGACATCCGCTCGCAGGAGTCGATGCAGGCCCAGGCCGAGTCGATCCAGCAGTCGCTCGAGCGCATCGGCGTCACCGTCGAGCTCAACCTGATCGACACGTCCACGTACTACGAGACCATCGGCACCCCGTCGCAGCAGCACGACGCCGCGATCACCGGCTGGTGCCCGGACTGGGCCTCGTCGGCGGCGACCTTCATCCCGCCGCTGTTCGACGGCCGCAACATCTACGAGAAGGGCAACAACAACCTCGCCCAGCTGAACGACGAGGACGTCAACGCCCGGATCGACGAGATCGGCGCCATGACCGACATCGCCGCGGCGAACGAGCAGTGGGGCGCCCTCGACGAGGAGATCCTCGAGCTGGCGCCGATCGTCCCGCTGATGGTCGCCAAGACGGTGCTGCTGCCGGGTGAGAACGTCACCGGGCTGCACTCCTCGGCGAACGCCGCGAGCGGCGGCATCGACTACGTCGGTGTCGGCCTCAAGGACCCCGAGAAGGGCTGATCCATGACGTCCACCCCGACTGACCTCACGGCCGCCCAGGCCGTGGCAGCCGGGTCCGGCGACACCCCCGAGGCGCCGGCGGCACCAGCC
Source organism: Promicromonospora sp. NPDC057488 (assembly GCF_042802395.1). Taxonomy (NCBI): domain Bacteria; kingdom Bacillati; phylum Actinomycetota; class Actinomycetes; order Micrococcales; family Promicromonosporaceae; genus Promicromonospora; species Promicromonospora sp. NPDC057488. The sequence goes on along the minus strand of NZ_JBHVEG010000115.1, from coordinate 10,454 downwards.
GCCGGCGCCCTCCGGGCGGGTGCCGGCGGTACCTGGCAGGCCCTGCGCCGCGACGTCGGCGCGATGCTCGGCCTCGGCTACATCGTGCTCGTCACGCTCGTCGCGATCTTCGCGCCCGTCCTGACCGCCATCAGCGGCTGGACCCCGTACGAGTTCGACCAGACCGCGATCGACCCCAACCTCGGCGGCATGCCGATCGGCCCGTGGGGCGGCGTCAGCGCCGAGCACTGGTTCGGCGTCGAACCGGGCAGCGGCCGCGACATCTTCGCCCGCATCGTCTACGGCGCGCGCGTGTCCATGAGCATCGCGCTGTCCGCCACGGCGCTGACCACCGTGCTGGGCGTGTCGCTCGGGCTCGTGGCCGGCTACTTCGGCGGCCGCGTCGACCTGGTGATCTCGCGCGTCATGGACTTCCTCATGGCGTTCCCCGCGCTCATCTTCATGATCGCGGTGCTCTCGGCGCTGCCGGCGGGCAACCGGTCCACGCTCCTGGTGGTCGTGATCTCCGTGTTCGGCTGGCCGTACCTGGCGCGCATCGTGCGCGGGCAGACCATGTCGCTCGCGCAGCGGGAGTTCGTCGAGGCCGCACGGGCCGCCGGGGCGAGCGGCACGCGCATCGTGTTCCGCGAGATCCTGCCCAACCTGCGCTCCACGATCATCGTGATGGCCACCCTCGCCGTGCCCGGCTACGTGGGCACCGAGGCCGGCCTGTCCTTCCTCGGCGTCGGCGTCGTACCGCCCGAGCCGAGCTGGGGCCAGATGATCGCCGCGTCCGTGAAGTGGTACGCCGTCGATCCCGCGTACTTCGTCTTCCCCGGCGCCTTCCTGTTCCTGCTCGTGCTCTCGTTCACCGTGCTCGGCGACCGACTGCGCGCCGTCGTCGACGCCCAGGAGGGCCGCTGATGCCCCGGTTCCTGATCACCCGAGTCGCCTCCGGCCTCGGCGTGCTGCTGCTGGTCTGCCTGTTCACGTACCTGGTCTTCTTCGCGCTGTCGCCGGACCCGGCGGTGCAGATCTGCGGCAAGAACTGCACGCCGGAGGTCATCGACCAGATCCGCGGCAACCTCGGGCTGGACCAGCCGTTCTGGACCCAGTTCTTCCACTTCGTCGTCGGCATCTTCGCGGGTCGCACGTACGGCGAGGGGGTCGGCGCCGTCGAGTGCGCGGCGCCCTGCCTCGGCTACTCGTTCCAGTCCAGCCAGGCCGTCTGGGACATGATCATCCAGCGCCTGCCGGTCTCCGCGACGATCGCCGTGGGCGCCGCCGTGCTGTGGCTGCTCGCCGGGCTGGCCGGCGGCCTGCTCAGCGCCGTCAAGGAGGGCACGTTCCTCGACCGGTTCACCACCGGCCTGACGCTGACCAGCATGTCGATCCCCAACTACGTGCTCGCGCTCGTGCTGCAGTACGTGCTGGTGGTCAAGCTGCAGTGGCTGCCGTTCCCGCAGGCCGTCGCCTTCGCCGACGACCCCGGGCAGTGGTTCGCCAACTTCGTCATGCCGTGGATCGTGCTCGCCGTCGGCTACGCGGCCGCCTACACCCGGCTGACCCGGGCCAACGTGCTCGACGTGCTGCGCGAGAACTACGTGCGCACCGCCTACGCGAAGGGCCTGGCCCAGCCGCTGGTCTGGCGCCGGCACGCCCTGCGTCCGGCCCTGACGCCGATCGTGACGATCTTCGGGATGGACTTCGCCGGACTGCTCGGCGGCGCGCTCATCACCGAGACCGTCTTCGGCATCAACGGCGTGGGCAAGATGGCCGCCGACTCCATCGCCCGCAACGACCAGCCGGTGATCATGGGCGTCACCCTGCTGGCCGGGTTCCTCGTCGTCGTCGGCAACATCGTGGTCGACGTCGTCTACACCGCCATCGACCCGAGAGTGCGGGTGAACGCATGAGCCTGCTCCAGGTGCGCGACCTCACGGTCACCTTCCCCACCCCGCGCGGGCCGCTCGACGCCGTCCGCTCGCTCGACCTCGACCTGGAGCCCGGCGGCGCGCTGGGCATCGTGGGCGAGTCCGGCTCCGGCAAGTCCATGACCAGCCTCGCGATCATGGGCCTGCAGCCGCGGGCCGCCACCCGCACCGGCAGCGTGCGGCTGAGCGGCCAGGAGCTCGTCGGGATGTCCGAGGCCGAGCTGCGCCGCGTGCGCGGCGACCGCGTCGCCATGGTCTTCCAGGACCCGCTCTCCTCCCTGAACCCGTACTACACGGTCGGGCTCCAGATCGAGGAGGCGTACCGCGCCCACCGGCCCGGCACCACGCGGCGCGTGGCCCGGCGGGTCGCGATCGAGGCGCTGGAACGGGTGCACATCCGCGACGCCGCGCGGCGCGTGGACCACTACCCGCACCAGTTCTCCGGCGGCATGCGCCAGCGCGTCATGATCGCCATGGCGCTGAGCACCGAGCCCGAGCTGCTCATCGCCGACGAGCCCACCACGGCGCTCGACGTCACCGTGCAGGCGCAGATCCTCGACCTGCTGCAGGAGATCCGGCGCGAGACCGGCACCGGCCTCGTGCTGATCACGCACGACCTGGCCGTGGTCAGCGAGGTCACCGACCACATCGTCGTCATGAAGGACGGCGTGTGCGTCGAGCGCGGCGCCGTCGAGCAGATCTTCACCGACCCGCAGCACGCCTACACCCAGGCGCTGCTCGACGCCGTGCCGCGCATCGACGACGAGATCGGCGAGCTGCGCGCGGTCGGCACCAAGAAGGACGGAGGACCAGCATGAGCACGCCCCTGCTGCGCGCCACGCACCTCGTCAAGGAGTTCCCGGTCATGGGCACCGGCGGCCTGCTGCGCCGTCCGGACACCTTCCGGGCCGTGGACGACGTGAGCTTCGAGATCAACGCGGGCGACACCCTCGCCCTGGTCGGCGAGTCCGGCTCCGGCAAGTCGACGACGGCGCGCCTGGCCGCCCGGCTGCTCGACGTCACCTCGGGCACCGTCGAGCTCGACGGCGAGGACGTCACCCGGCTGGGCCGCGCCGACCTGCGCCGGTTCCGCAGCGACGTGCAGGTGGTCTTCCAGGACCCGTACTCCTCGCTCAACCCCCGGCACACCGTGGAGCGCATCGTCACCGCTCCCCTGCTCTACCAGCAGCGCAGCATCCCCGGCGGCGCCCGGGCGTTCACCCGCTCGCTCATGGAGCGGGTCGGGCTGGACCCGGACCACTCGCAGAAGTACCCGGCGCAGTTCTCCGGCGGGCAGGCGCAGCGCATCGGCATCGCCCGCGCGCTCGCCGTCGGGCCGCGCGTCGTGGTGTGCGACGAGGCCGTCTCCGCCCTGGACGTCTCCGTCCAGGCCCAGGTGATCAACCTGCTGCGCGACCTGCAGCGCGAGGAGGGCCTGACCTACCTGTTCATCGCGCACGACCTCGCGGTGGTGCGGCAGATCGCCACCCGGGTCGCGGTGATGACGCAGGGCCGGATCGTCGAGGAGGGCGACCGCGACGCCGTCTTCGACGCGCCGCAGCACGAGTACACGCGCAAGCTGCTCGACGCCGTGCCCCGCATCCGCCCCGAGTGGGAGGCGGCCCGACGGCGCAACGCGGCGCTCGCCGCGGAGGGAGCACGATGAGCACGGACTGGACCACGTACCTGCTGCCGGGCATCGGCGTCCGCGAGCGCCGCCTCGCGGTGCCGCTGGACCGCTCGGGGCGGCTGGCGGGCGAGGTGTCGCTGCTGGTCCGTGAGCTGGTGGACCCGACGCGCGGCGACGAGGACCTGCCCCTGCTGGTGTACCTGCAGGGCGGGCCGGGCGGGGCGAACCCGCGGCCGCTGCGCCGGGACGGCTGGCTGGACGTGGCGCTGCGTGACTACCGCGTGGTGCTGGTGGACCAGCGCGGCACGGGCGGCAGCTCGCCGCTGGACGGCGAGGCGCTGGCCGGGCTGAGTGCGAGCGAGGGTGCCGACCTGCTGGCGTGCTACCGGGCCGACTCGATCGTCGCGGACCTGGAGGACGTGCGCCGGGACGTGTACGGCGGGCAGCCGTGGTCCACGCTGGCGCAGAGCTTCGGCGGCTGGATCACGCTGACGTACCTGTCGGTGGCGCCGCAGGCGCTGCGCGCCTGCTACGTCGCGGGCGGCATCCCGGGCACGCCGCCCGACGCCGCGGAGGTCTACCGCCGCACGTTCGGCCGGGTGGCGGGCAAGACGGCGGAGTTCTACCGGCGCTACCCGGCCGACGTCGACGCGGTGGCGGCGATCGCGGACCGGCTCGCGCAGGGCGACGTCCTGCTGCCCGACGGCGACGTCCTGACGGTGCGCCGGTTCCAGTCCATGGGCATCGACCTGGGCATGAAGCCGGGGCCGGAGCGGCTGCACTGGTTCGTCGAGAAGGCGTTCGCTGCGCCGGGCCGCCTGTCGGCGGGGTTCCTGCAGGAGGCGATGGTCCGCACCGCGCAGGCGGACGGCCCGCTGTTCTGGACGCTGCAGGAGTCGATCTACGGGCACGGCGGCAACGGCCCCACGGGCTGGGCGGCGCAGGCGGAGCGGGACCGGCGTCCGGAGTTCGACGCGGACCGGCGTCCGCTGCTGTTCACGGGCGAGATGGCGTTCCCGTGGATGTTCGACGAGATCCGGCTGCTGCGCCCCTTCGCGGGCGCGGTGCACGAGCTGGCGGCGCGCCAGGAGTGGTCGCCGCTGTACGACCTGGACCGCCTGGCCGCCAACGAGGTGCCCCTGGCGGCGATCGTCTACCACGACGACATGTTCGTGGACTCCGGCCTGCAGCTCGACACGCTCTCGCGGGTCGGGTCGGCGCAGGCGTGGGTCACCAACGAGTACGAGCACGACGGGATCGGTGACGCACGCGTGCTGGAGCGCCTGCGTGAGCTGGTCCGCGACCGAGGAGGAGAGATTCGATGAGCACGCACCACACCCCTGACCGGCCCCCGTACGCGGGCACGCGCGCGCCCCGGCTGGCCGAGAGCGACGCGTTCAACGCCCACATGGCCCGCGGCTGGGGCGCGCCGGACGTCGTCGTCCCGGTGATCCCCGGGGCGCCCGAGGCGGCCGCCGACCACCGCCGCCGCCTGTCGGAGCGCATCGGCGCGCGCGACGCGGTGGTCAGCGCCGGGCGGGCGCCGCTGCGCAACGGCGACGCGATGTACGGGTTCCGCGCCGACAGCGACTTCGTGTGGCTCACGGGCGTGCAGGCCGAGGACGGCGTCCTGTTGCTGCGTGCGAGCGCGGGCGGGCACGACGCGACGCTGTACCTGCCGCCGCCCGCCAAGCCGGGCGAGAGCGCGTTCTTCGGCAACGCGGCGTACGGCGAGCTCTGGGTGGGGCCCTCCCCGGACCTCGCGGCGTGGGCCGAGGCGTTCGGCATCGCGGTCGAGCCGCGGGCCGCGCTCGACGGCGTGCTGGACACGCTCGACGGCGCGCTCGCCTCGCCGTCGGTCGACGACGACCTGGTGCGCCGGTTCGGCCTCAAGCCGTCCGAGGACCTGGCCCGCGCCCTGTCCGACCTGCGGATGATCAAGGACGACTGGGAGATCGGCCAGCTCCGCGAGGCGATCGACCACACCGTGACCGGGTTCGACGCCGTGGCCCGCGAGGTGCCGCGCGCGGTCGACGGGCTCGGCGAGCGCTGGCTGCAGGGCACGTTCGACCGGCACGCCCGCACGTTCGGCAACGGGCCGGGCTACTCGACGATCGTCGGCTCCGGACCGCACGCCCCGACCCTGCACTGGGTGCGGTGCGACGGACCGATCCTGCCCGACATGCCGCTGCTGCTCGACATGGGTGTCGAGGCGAACTCGCTGTACACGGCCGACGTGACCCGCACCATCCCGCCGTCGGGCACCTTCAGCCCGATCCAGCGCCAGGTGCACGACCTGGTGGAGAAGTCGCACCGCGCCGGCATGGCGCAGATCCGGCCCGGCGTGGAGTACCTGGACTTCCACTTCGCGGCCATGGAGGTCATCGCCCAGGGGCTGCACGACTGGGGGCTGCTGGACGTCTCCGTCGACGAGGCGCTCTCCCCCGGCGGGCAGCAGCACCGGCGCTGGCTGGTCTGCGGCGTCGGCCACCACCTGGGGCTGGACGTGCACGACTGCGCCCACTCCGACTACCAGGCGTACCAGGCCGCGCCCCTGGCCCCCGGCGTCGTGATGACGGTCGAGCCCGGCCTGTACTTCCACGCCCACGACGAGACCGTGCCGCCGGAGCTGCGCGGCATCGGCGTGCGCCTGGAGGACGACCTGCTGGTCACCGCCGACGGCGCCGAGGTGCTCTCGGACGCCCTGCCCATCGACGCCGCCGGCATCGAGCGCTGGACCGCGGAGCGGATCGGCGATGCCTGACGCCGTGCTCTCCTTGCCCGGCGTGGGGGCCCGGGTGGCCGAACCGTTCCCGCTGGCCGACGTCGAGCTGACGGACGGCGTCTTCACGCGCGCCCGGGACCAGATGCTGCACCTGGCGCGCGTCTACCCGGTGGACCGGCTGCTCGCCGTGTTCCGGGCGAACGCCGGGCTGGACACGCGCGGGGCGCTGCCGCCGGGCGGCTGGGAGGACTTCGGCCACCCCGACGAGGACGCCTGGGGCCCCGACGACTACCCCGGCCGCGAGGCCGCGCCCACCGCCAACCTGCTGCGGGGCCACTACGCGGGCCACTTCCTGTCGATGCTGGCGCTCGCGGCCGGCGGCCCGGGCGACGCCGCTGACCGGTCCGAGCTGAAGGCCAAGGTCGACGCGATGGTCGAGGGCCTGCGGGAGGTCCAGGAGACGCTGGCGGCCACGGGCCGGTACAGCCACCCCGGGTTCCTGGCCGCGTACGGCGAGTGGCAGTTCTCCCGCCTGGAGGGCCTGGCGCCCTACGGCGAGATCTGGGCGCCGTACTACACGTGCCACAAGATCATGGCCGGGCTCCTGGACGCGCACCGGCACACGGGATCGGGTGTGGCGCTGGAGGTCGCCGCCGAGATGGGCCGGTGGGTGCACGGCCGGCTCTCGGTGCTGCCGGCCGAGCAGCGCGCGGCCATGTGGGCCCTGTACATCGCGGGCGAGGCCGGCGGCATGAACGAGGTGCTGTGCGACCTCGCCGTGCTGACCGGGGACCGCACGTTCGTCGAGACGGCGCGGCTGTTCGACCTGGACACCATGCTCGACTTCGCCGCGGCCGGCCGCGACGAGCTGGACGGCATGCACGCCAACCAGCACGCCGCGACGCTGCTCGGCTACCTCGCGCTCGGCGACCTGACCGGCGAGGCGCGCTACGCGGACGCCGTCGTCAACCTCTGGGACATGCTCGTGCCCGGCCGCACCTACGCGCACGGCGGCTCCGGGGAGAACGAGCTCTGGGGACCAGCGGGCGCCGTCGCGGGCGACATCGGCAACCGGAACGCCGAGACGTGCGTGACCTACAACATGCTCAAGATCGCGCGCGCCCTGTTCGAGCGGACGGGCGAGGCGCGGTTCGCCGAGTACTACGAGCGGGCCGTGACCAATCAGATCCTGGGCTCGCGGCGCGACGTCGACTCGGACGACTCGCCCGAGGTCACGTACATGTTCCCCGTGCACCCGGGGGCACTGCGCGAGTGGGACAACGTGGGCACGTGCTGCGGCGGGACCGGGCTGGAGAACCACGTCAAGTACCAGGACTCGGTGTACTTCCGGGCGGGCGGTTCTGCTGGGCCCGACGGCGGCGTCCGGACCGTCTGGGTCAACCTCTACATCGCCTCGACGGCTAGCTGGCCGGAGGCCGGCGTCCGGCTGGTGCAGCGCACGGGCTACCCGCTGGAGGGCGGCAGCCGGATCACGGTCGACGCGACCGGCGACCTGGAGCTGCGCCTGCGGGTACCGGCCTGGGTCGCGGACGGCGCCTGCACCGTGACGGTGGACGGCGAGCCCCAACCCGTCCAGACCGACGGCGGGTACGTCGCCCTGCGGCGCGACTGGCGTCCGGGCACCGTCGTCGAGATCGGCCTGCCGCTGACCCTGCGTGAGGTCCCGGCCCCCGACGACACGTCGGTGGTCACCCTGGAGCGCGGCCCGACCGTGCTGCTCGCCCGCAGCGCCGCCACGACCTGGCTGCCGCTGGAGGCCGCGACCTGGCGGCGGCTGGACGGCACGCTGGAGGCCCCGCTGACCTCCGCCGACGACGGCACGTGGCGCCTCGGCGACCTCGTCCTGGAGCCGACGTGGTCCGGGTCCGACGCGAGATATCACATGTACCTGCGCCGGGCCGACGCGCGGATCGCGTTCGCAGGGGCCGACCCCGCGGCGGACTCGGGTGTGCCGAACGCGGCGCGCGCGGACGGCCGCACCTTCCTCGACGTGCTGTGGTCGGCCGGCGGGTTCGCCGACCGTCCCGCGTTCGTCGAGGGCGTGCTGCGGACGACGCACGAGTTCGTGGACCTCGGGCTGCTCAGCGCCGCGGAGGGCCGGCAGGTGCTGGTGGCGGCGGCGCGGTCCGACGTCGGGCGGCCGTCCGAGGCGGACGGCGGGCCCGGATCCGGGGGCCGGGCCGCGGAGGAGGCCGCGCTCCTGTCGCGGGCGCCGACCACCACGCACGAGGGCTCCGCGCCCCGTGTCGAGATCGTCGCGGCCGACGCACCCGGCGTCAGCGGCTGGTACCTCCGGCCACCGGAGCTCACGGTCACGGCGCGGGCCGACGTCGGCGAGCCGGTCGTCGAGGTCCGGGTTGGCGACGAGCCGTGGGCGCCCGCGGGGCAGGAACCCCTGGTGCTGGCCGAGGGCGTGCACATCGTCACCGCGCGCGCCGTCGACGAGGCGGGACGGGAGCGCCGCGTCGTCCGCGAGGTCAGCGTCGACACCAGGCCGCCGCGCACCAAGGTGACGACCAAGCGCCTGGGCCCGCGGGGCGTCGAGATCAACCTCGCCGCCGCCGACGACGTCTCGGGCGTGGACAGCATCCGGTGGAAGGGGCCCGACACGTTCTGGGCGACGTTCGCCGAGCCGTTCAGCCGGGCGCTGTCCGACGTGCCCCAGGTGATCGAGTTCGCCGCGACCGACCGGGCGGGCAACCAGGAGCCGGTGCGCACCCTGGTGCTCCCGCCCGCGGACGCCGAAGCGGAGTAACCGTGTCAGACGTACAGGTCACCCGGGTGACCTGTACGTCTGGCAGCTCCGCCGGGCGCGCGCCCGGTGGGGCAGGCAAGGTTCCACTGATGTCCGACCAGCGAACAGGAGAGCACGCATGAACCAGCGAGCCGTCCGGAAGTCCCTGGCCCTACCGCTCGCGGCGCTCGCCGCGAGCGCCCTCGCCCTCGGTGCCGTGCCGGCGAGCGCGGCGACCGCCCCGCCGCCGTCGGTGGTCGCCGCCCCGCCGTCGTCCGACGCCTGCCGCCTGCCCGCCGCCGTCGGCGGGCTCGGCTCGGGGTTCCCGGTCGACGACCAGGCGCTCCCCGCCGTCGGCACCCTCAAGGCGGCGCTGCTGCTCGTGGACTTCGAGGACCACCCGGCGTCCGCGGCGTCCGCGGACGAGGCGGCGGCCAACCTCGCATCGGGCGTGGAGTACCTGGAGCGGGTCTCGGGCGGCCGGCTGGACGTGACCACGACGACGTCGGACGGCTGGGTGCGGATGCCGGAGCCGTCGACGGCGTACCCGTTCGAGCGGGGCCTGAGCTACGAGGACCACGTGCGGTACATCGGCGACGCGATCGCGGCCGCCGACGACACGTTCGACTTCTCCGACGTGGACGTCGTGTGGGTGACGGCCACCAAGGAGGCGCCGAACATCACGTACTCGCCCACGACGAACTTCCTGGACGTGACGGCCGACGGCAACCACCTGACGCACGCCGTGACGTTCGGCTACGACCAGTGGCGCTGGGGCGGGCTCGTGCTGGCCCACGAGTCGGGGCACACGCTGGGCCTGCCCGACCTCTACCTGTTCGAGGCGCCGCCGGAGGACCCGGGCAACTATCACGCGGCGGTCGGCGGCTGGGACCTGATGGGCCTGATCTCGGGCCAGGGTCCGGAGTACTTCGCCTGGCACCGCTGGCAGCTCGGCTGGCTCGACGACGCCCAGGTGGTGTGCGCGGGCCAGGGGCGGACGACGTCGGCGCGGCTGGCGCCGGTGGCCCGCTCGGGCGAGGCGAGCCCGGGGCAGGCCGCCATGGTGGTGTACCCGCTCTCGGCGACGCGCGCCGTCGTCGTCGAGAACCGGCAGCCGGTGGGCTACGACGAGGGCATCGGGACCCGCGGCGCCCTGGTGTACACGGTGGACACGTCCGTGCCCTCGGGCGAGGGCCCGGTCCGGGTGGTGGACTCGACGCCGGGTTCGTCCGGCGGCCTGGACGACGCCCCGTTCGCGGCGGGCTCGTCCTGGACGGAGCCGACGACGGGCGCCGAGCTCACGTTCCGCGCCGGCCCGGCGGGCACGCTCAAGGTGACGGTCCAGCCCTGACCCCCTCCGTGGGAGACGAACCAGTCCCCCGGGGGGCCAGTAAGACGGAGCCCCGCGGGCGGCCCCGCGAGGGAAACGGC
>NZ_JBHVEG010000114.1:0-20058 GCF_042802395.1 Promicromonospora sp. NPDC057488 | reverse complement strand
GACCTACAGGTCACCCTGGTGACCTGTAGGTCTGACACGAGCGCGGGCCCGAGCGGGCGCCTGCTCATGCGAGCAGCGCGCCGGGGTTCATGATCCCGGCGGGGTCCAGCTCGGCCCGCACCGCGCGGAGCAGGCGCAGGCCCGTCGCGCCGATCTCCTGCTCCAGCCAGGGCGCGTGGTCCGCGCCGACGCCGTGGTGGTGGCTGATGGTGCCGCCCGCCGCCATGATCGCGTCGTTCACCCCGGCCTTGACCCGCTCCCAGGGCTCCAGCGGGTTGGTGCCGAGCCCCGCGATCACGGTGAAGTAGAGCGACGCCCCCGTGGGGTAGACGTGCGAGATGTGGCACAGGACGCGGTTCTTCGCGTGCTCGCGGTCGAACCCGTCGGCGAGCGCCGCGGTGACCGCGGCCTTCAGCGCGGCCAGGTTCGACCAGGTCGTGGCGGTCTCCAGCGTCTCGCAGAACACGCCCGCGCCGAGCAGGGCGTCGCGCAGGTAGGGCGCCTTGAACCGGCCGTGGTCCCAGGACTCGGCGAGCTTGCCGGCGGCGGGGCGTCCACCCGCCTCGCGCAGCACGCGCGTGGTGGCCTCGCGGCGCGCGGCGGCCAGGTCGGCGGGCCCCTCGTGCAGGACGACGGCGGAGCAGCCCCGGGTCAGTGCTTTCCCGATGTTGCCGACCTGGGCCAGCGAGACCGCCGTCTCCTCCTCGTCGGACAGGCGGATCACCGTGGGGCCGGTGCCGAGCTGCGCCACGCGGCGCAGGCCCTCCGCGCCGGCGGCGAAGTCGCGGAACGTCCACGCGTCCATGAGCCGGGCCTCCGGCGTGGGGTGCACGCGCAGCCGCACCTGCGTGATGACGCCGAACCTGCCCTCCGAGCCGAGGAACCAGCGCAGCAGGTCGGGCCCGGCCGCCGAGCCGGGCGCCCGGCCCAGGTCGAGCGTGCCCGTGGGGGTGACCACCCGCAGGCCCGTGACCATGGCGTCGAACCGCCCGTGGCCCGCGGAGTTCTGCCCGGAGGAGCGCATGGCCGCGAACCCGCCGAGCGTGGCGAACTCGAAGCTCTGCGGGAAGTGGCCGAGCTCGAACCCGCGCGCGGCCAGCGCGGCCTCGGCGGCGGGCGCCGTCGTCCCGGCGTGGAAGGTGGCCTCGTGGGAGACGTCGTCCAGCGCGACCAGCCCCGTGAGCCGCCGCAGGTCGAGGCTGACGACGCCGCGGTGCGCACCGGGGTCGGGGGCCAGGCCGCCGGTCACGGCGGTGCCGCCGCCGAACGGCACGACCGCGAGCCCGCGCTCGGCCGCGAGCGCGAGCACCGCGGCGACGTCGTCCTCCGAACCGGGCCGGACGACGGCGCCCGGCGCCGCCTGCTCGGACTGCCTGCGCCGCAGCAGGTCCGGCGTCGACTTGCCGCCCGCGTGCAGCAGCCGCGCGTCGTGCCCGGCGTCCACGTGCTCCGGGCCGACGGCGGCGGCGAGCGCCGCCAGGTCGTCGGCCGGCAGGGGCGGGGTGCTGATCGTGACGTCGGCGAGCTCCGGTCCTGGCGGCGGCGCGGGCGGGCGGCCGAGCACGGCCGTGAGCAGGAGCTTCACGCCGCCGGGCAGCCCGTGGGCGCGGGCCGGGTCGCCCCAGCCGTCCCACCGCATGTCGATGCGCTCGTTCTCGGGCTGGGTGCTCACGCGTCCTCCGGGTCGGGGTCGTCGGGTCGGGTCGTCGGATCAGGTCGTCGGGTCGCCTCGTGGTCGGCCGGTCGCCCGGTCTTCCAGTCGCCCGGTCTTCCAGTCGCCAGGTAGCGGTCGGCGGGGGCCGGCGTTGGCCTCCGTGCGGCGCCGCGTTACAGTGTTACACAAGATGACAATTCGTAATGCAGGCCCGGATGCAGTCTCGCCCGCCCCGGATGCGCTGGGCGCCACCCCCGACGACGCCCCCGACCGCACCGAGGCGCGCCTCCTGGAGGCCGCGTCCCGGCTGGTGGCGACCCGCGGCACGCGTGGCCTGTCGGTCACGGAGCTGGCCCGGGCCGCCGGCGTCTCACGGCCCACGGTCTACCGCCGCTGGGAGTCCGCCGACGACGTGCTGCGCGCCCTGCTGATGCACCGCGCCCAGGTCGCGATCACCACCGTGGGCCCGCAGGCCGCCGACCGGGCCACGATCGTCGACAAGGTGGTCCGGTTCGGCGAGCTGCTGCGGGCCGACCCGGTCTTCGGGCACCTGCTGACCGAGGAGCCCGAGGTGTTCACGCGGTACGCCTTCGAGCGGATCGGCCGCTCGCAGCGCGTGATCCTGGAGTGGCTCGCCGCCGCGATCGCCGCGGCCCAGCCGGGCGGCACGGTCCGGGCCGGGTCCCCCACGGACCTGGCGGTCATGGTGCTGCTGGTGTCCCAGTCGGTGGTGCTGTCGCACCGCACCGTGACCACCGTGATCGGCGACTCCGCCCTGCGGACCGAGCTCGCCCACGCCCTCGACGGCTACCTCCGCCCCTGACCCGGAAGCAGGACCGATGCACCGCACCGCCCTCACCGCCCGGCGCCGCGCGCGCGAGCTCGACGAGCTCGCCGCCGAGCCGGTGGACCTGCTCGTCGTCGGGGGCGGGGTGACCGGTGCCGGCGTGGCGCTGGACGCCGCGGCGCGCGGCCTGTCCGTCGCGCTCGTGGAGGCGCACGACCTGGCGTGGGGCACCTCCCGGTGGAGCTCCAAGCTGGCGCACGGCGGCCTGCGGTACCTGGCCACGGGCGACGTCGGCGTGGCCCGCGAGAGCGCGCGCGAACGGCACGTGCTCATGACGCGCACCGCGCCGCACCTGGTCCGGGCGCTGCCCCAGGTGCTGCCGCTCACCAGCGGCGTCGCGCCCCGGCAGGGCATCACGGCGGGCATCGGGTTCGGGCTGGGCGACCTGCTGCGGCGCGACGCCGGGACGTCGTCCGAGGTGCTGCCCGCGCCACGGCTCGCGCGCCCGGGCGAGGCCGCGCGGCTCGTGCCCGCGGTCGCCCGCGAGCACCTGCACGGCGCGTGGGTGGCGCACGACGGCCAGCTCGTCGATGACGCGCGGCTCGTGGTCGCACTCGCCCGCACCGCCGCGGGGCGCGGCGCCAAGATCCTGACCCGCGTCCGGGTCACCGACCTGCGGGCCGACGGCGCCACGCTCCAGGACACGCTGACCGGTGCGGGCCTGACCGTGCACGCCCGCGTCGTCGTGAACGCGACCGGGGTGTGGGCCGGCACGGTGGACCCGTCGGTGCGGCTGCGCCCCAGCCGCGGCACCCACGTCGTCGTCCCCGCCGCCCGGCTGGGCGACCCGGCGGGCGCGCTCATGGTGCCGGTGCCCGGGTCCGCCTCGCGCTTCGTGTTCGCGCTGCCGGCCCAGCTCGGCCGGGTGATCATCGGCCTCACCGACGAGGAGGCGCCCGGCCCCGTGCCCGACGTGCCGGAGCCCACGCGCGCCGAGATCGAGTTCCTGCTCGCCACGGTCTCCCGCGTGCTGGACCGCCCGCTCCTGCCCGACGACCTCGTGGGCGCCTTCGCGGGGCTGCGACCCCTGATCGACCTGTCCGGCCCGGGCGACGGCGCGGGCACCTCGTCCGACGTCTCGCGCCGGCACCTCGTTGAGGTCTCGCCCGCCACGGGCGCGGTGAACGTGCTGGGCGGCAAGCTGACGACCTACCGTGCCATGGCCGAGGACGCCGTCGACCTGGCCGTCAAGCACGCCGGCCTCACCGCGGGACCGTGCTGGACGGCGGACCTGCCGCTGGTCGGCGCGAGACCGCTGGTCGCCCCCCGGTTGCCGGTCGCGCCCCGGCCGCCGGTCGCGCCTGTCGAGACCCCGCCCTCCCTCATCGCTCGCTACGGCGCCGAGGCCGCGCAGGTGCTGGCCGCGGCGACCCTGCCGGGCGCCACCGCCGCCGTCGGCCACGGGATCGCGGGCACGGAGCACCTGGACGTCACGCGCGCCGAGGTGGAGTGGGCGGTGACGCACGAGGGCGCGCTCGACGCCGACGACGTGCTGGACCGCCGCACCCGCATCGGCCTGGTCCCGGCGGACCGGGCCGCCGTGCACGACGTCGTGGCGGAGCTGGTCGGCGCGGCTCTCGCGCGCGGCTGAGCCGCGCGGACCCTAGTCCGAGGACGCGGGCGAGGAGGCGGGCGCCGGCGCGGGTTCTCGTTCGCGGCGCGGCGCGCGCAGCACCGAGAGCGCCACCATGCAGGCGATGAACCCGAGCAGCCAGCCGCCGGGGATGTCGCTGAGCCAGTGGTAGTCCAGCCAGGACATCAGGGCGCCCGCGATCATCACGATCACCGCGACCACGGGGATCATCTTGCGCAGCCGGGACACGCTCGGGAACAGCCCGTTCTGGGTGAACAGCAGGCACAGGATGAAGAAGCCGGTGAAGAACGTGTTGGCGGCATGGCCCGACGGGAACGCCTGGCCGCCGGCGTGCAGCACGTCCATGTTGTGGTGCGGGCCGGTGCGGCCCAGGCCGAACTTGGTGCTGTAGCCGATCAGCGCGATGGTCGCGAGGCCGGCCAGCACGGCGAGCACCGGACGGCGCGTGAGCAGGTTCCAGAGCGAGCCGGGTCCGCCCTGCTTACGGGCCACGTACAGGGCGGTGCCGCCCACCATCGGGATGGTGAACATGCGCTCGCCCGTGACGCTCGCGACGATGTCGAGGAAGGCCTTCTCCCAGCCGACGGGGTGGTGGGAGTCCACGTAGTAGTGGAACTGCCAGTCCCAGGCGATGAAGGGCCCGCGGACCACGACCTGCCAGATGCAGACGCCGAAGACCAGCAGGGCGATGACGGCCGCGACCACGGAGCTGCGCCAGGTCGGACGGGTCGCCGGGTCGAGCAGAGCCCCTGTCGATTGTGACTCCACTCGGGTACCACCCCTGCCCTCTGATTGCGCCATCGAGCCGATCCTACGGGTTTCAGGGTGAATGTTCGGTACCAGAATTGTGTCCGGGAGACGCTGCCGGTGGCTGGCCCGGCACGGTCGCACCGGCCCAGGAGCGACGGTACCGCGTCAACCTGAACCGGTCGCCCAGGCCAGGCGCCCGTAGCCCCTCGGCGCGGGCGGTCAGGACCGGTCCCGGCGGCCCGCGCGGTCACCTCCCGGACGTGCGCAGGGTCACCTCCACGTTCACCCGCCGCGCCGGAGAGTTCACCCCGCCCGCCGGAGAGTTCACCCCCGCGGCGGGGCCGTGCTCTGACGCACCTTGAGCTCCACCGGCACCACCTCGTGCAGGTCGCCCTCGTCGTCGTCCGGGTCGACGGCGGTGCCGGCACCGGCACCCCCCGCCCGCACCTCGCTGAGCAGGCGGGCCACCAGGCGGCGGCCGATCTGGCCGAAGTCCTGCACAACGGTGGTCAGCGGCGGCCAGAGGTACTCGGCCAGCAGGATGTCGTCGAACCCGACCACCGACACGTCGCCGGGCACCGCGCGGCCGGCCTCGTGCAGGGCGCGGAGCACCCCGGCGGCCATCTCGTCGTTGGCGCAGAACACGGCCGTGACCTCGGGGTCGTGGGCCATCCGGCGTCCGGCTTCGTAGCCGGAGGCCGCCGTCCAGTCCCCCGGCACGACGTCGGGCACGGGGCGGCCGGCCGCTTGGAGCGTGGCGCGCCACGACTCCTCGCGCAGCTGCGCGGGCGCCGACCCGGCCGGGCCCCGCACGTGGTGCACCGTGCGGTGCCCCAGGTCCAGGAGGTGCTGGGTGGCGCGGCGGGCGCCGTCGACCTGGTCGGCGCCGACGGCGGGGTGGTGCCCCACGAACCGCGAGTCGGAGACCACCACGGGCAGCCGGGAGGGCAGCGCGAGCGTGTCGGGCGTGACGGTCTCGGCCCGGACGATCACCAGCCCGTCGATGGCCTGGTGGGACAGCCGGGTCGCCGCGGCGGACACCACGTCGGACGACGGGTTCTCGACGTCGATCAGCGTGACGGTGTAACCCTCGTCACGCGCGGCCTCGGTGACGGCCTCGATGGTGCGCGACTCACCGGTGCGCGCCAGCCCGTGGGCGATCATGCCGATGGTCCGGAAGCTCCCGTAGCGCAGCGCGCGCGCCGCCGTGTTCGGCGCGTAGCCGAGCTGCGCCATCGCAGCCAGGACCCGGTCGCGCGTCGCCGGCCGCACGTTGTCCAGGCCCATCGACACGCGGGACACGGTCTGCGTGGAGACCCCCGCCAGCACGGCGACGTCGACCAGGGACGGACCTCTGCCCTCCACGACACCCACCTCCTCGTGATGCGTCTCGCCCCGGGGTCCGCTTGACACCTCGGTGACTCACGAGCACCCTAGTCCGCGTCACCATGTTGACGTCAACACGACGACCATGCTGACCCCACTCGTGAAGGAGCGACCCCACTTGACCACGCTCGCATCGCCTCCGGCCGTGCCCAAGACCGCGGGACGGATGCGGCTCCGCACCCGCTGGACCGGATGGGGCTTCGTCGGCCCGTTCATGGCCGTCTTCGCCCTCGTGTTCCTCGCGCCGATCGCCTACTCCCTCTGGCTGAGCCTGTTCCAGACGCAGCTCGTGGGCGGTACGACGTTCGTCGGCCTCGACAACTACGCCCGCGTGCTCGCGGACCCGCAGTTCTGGGACGGCACCGCCCGCGTCGGCCTGTTCCTGCTGGTCCAGGTGCCGGTGATGCTCGGCATCTCGCTGCTGGTCGCCCTCGCGATCGACAGCGGCCGCCTGTACGGGCGCGACTTCTTCCGCCTCGCGATCTTCCTGCCCTACGCCGTGCCCGGCGTCGTGGCCGCGCTGATGTGGGGCTTCATGTACGGCGAGCGGTTCGGGCTGGTCGGCAACTTCAACGACCTGTTCGGCACCAGCATCCCGGACCCGCTGTCCTCGGCCCTGGTGCTCCCCGCGATCGGCAACATCGTGACCTGGGAGTTCGTCGGCTACAACATGCTGATCTTCTACTCCGCGCTCCGCGTGGTGCCCACCTCGCTGTACGAGGCGGCGGAGATCGACGGCGCCGGCTCGTGGCGGGTGATCACGGCCATCAAGCTGCCCGCGATCCGCGGCGCGCTCGTCGTGGCGACCATCTTCTCGATCATCGGCTCGTTCCAGCTCTTCAACGAGCCCAGCATCCTGCAGCCGCTGTCCCCCAACTACATCTCGACCCACTACACGCCGAACCTGTACGCCTACTCGCTGTCCTTCTCGGGCCAGCAGTACAACTACTCGGCCACGGTGGCGATCGTCATGGGCGTGCTCACGATGATCGTGGCCTACGTGGTGCAGCTGCGCGGCATGCGCAAGGAGGCCTGAGCCATGAGCAACGTCCTGATGACCGCGCCCACCGTGCGCCCCAAGAAGGCTCCGCCCCGCCTGCGGAACCGCCGCAGCTCGCACGCCCGGCCCACGCGCAGCATCCTGCTCACGGTCCTGACGGCCCTGATCGGTATCTACGCGCTGATCCCGCTCGTCTGGCTGCTGATCAACGCGACCAAGACGCAGCCCGACCTGTTCAGCTCGTTCGGCCTGTGGTTCAGCGGCGACTTCGCGCTGTGGGACAACATCGTCGGCGTCCTGACCTACGACGGCGGCGTCTTCGGGCGCTGGTTCCTCAACACGCTGATGTACGTCGTGCTCGGCGCGGGCGGCGCCACCATGCTGGCGCTGCTCGGCGGCTACGGCCTGGCCAAGTTCGACTTCCCGGGCAAGCGCGCCGTGTTCGCCGTCGTCATCGGCGCCGTGGCCGTGCCAGGTACCGCGCTGGCCGTGCCCACGTTCCTCATGTTCGCGAACATGGGCCTGACGAACACGCCCTGGTCGGTGATCATCCCGTCGCTCATCTCGCCGTTCGGGCTCTACCTCATGTGGACGTTCGCGGCCGACGCCGTGCCGGACGAGATCATGGAGGCCGCCCGCCTCGACGGCGCGAGCGAGGCCCGCACGTTCTTCCAGGTGTGCCTGCCGATGATGGCGCCCGGCATCGTGACGGTGCTGCTGTTCACCGTGGTCGCCACGTGGAACAACTACTTCCTGCCGCTGATCATGCTGCGCGACCCCTCCTGGTACCCGCTGACGCTGGGCCTGAACGCGTGGAACGCCCAGGCCACCACCGCGGGCGGCGAGGCCATCTTCAACCTCGTGATCGCCGGCTCGCTCCTGACGATCCTGCCGCTGATCGTGGCCTTCCTGCTGCTGCAGCGCTACTGGCAGTCGGGTCTGGCCGCCGGCAGCGTCAAGGAGTGACACGGCCGGGCGCCCGCCGCCCAGAGACTTTCCCCCAGACAGATCCGCTTGACGATGAAGTGAGAGGAACCACCATGACCATCCGCCACCACCGCGCGGTCGGCGCGTTCGCCGCGGCCGGCGCCCTGGCGCTCGCCCTGACCGCGTGCGGGTCCGGGTCCGACGGCGGCGACACCGCCGCGGAGACCGTGTCCCCCGAGGACATCTCGGCCGCGCTCGAGGAGGGCGGCGACCTGCTGGTCTGGGCCTGGGAGCCCACGCTGGACAAGGTCGTCGAGGACTTCGAGGCCGAGTACCCGAACGTGAACGTCGAGCTGGCGAACGTCGGTACGGGCAACGACCACTACGTGGCGCTGCAGAACGCCATCAGCGCCGGCTCGGGTGTGCCCGACGTCGCGCAGATGGAGTACTACGCCCTGCCGCAGTTCTCCATCGGCGGGTCGCTCGCCGACCTCGCGCCGCTGGGCGCGAGCGAGCTCGACGGCACCTACTCCCCCGGCCCGTGGGGCGCCGTGACCGACGGCGACGCCGTGTACGGCCTGCCCATGGACTCCGGCCCGATGGCGCTGTTCTACAACGCGAAGACCTTCGAGGACGCCGGCGTCGAGGTGCCCGCCACCTGGGACGAGTTCGTCACCGCCGCCGAGAAGATCCACGCGTTCGACAAGAACACCTACATCACCGCGGACAACGGCGACGCCGGGTTCGCGACCTCGATGATCTGGCAGGCCGGCGGCCACCCGTTCGAGGTGAGCGGCACCGACGTGACCGTGAACCTCGCCGACGAGGGCTCGGCCAAGTTCGCCGACATGTGGCAGCAGCTCCTGGACGACGACCTCGTCGCCGACGTCCCCGCCTGGTCGGACGAGTGGTTCCAGGGCCTGGGCAGCGGTGAGATCGCCGCGCTGGTGACCGGCGCCTGGATGCCCGCGAACCTGGAGTCGGGCGCCGCCCCGGCGTCGGGCGACTGGCGCGTGGCCCCCATGCCGCAGTGGACCGAGGGCTCGAACGAGACCGCCGAGAACGGCGGCTCCGCGCTGTCCGTGACCGAGGCCAGCACCAAGAAGGCCCTGGCCTACGGCTTCCTGGAGTACGCGAACGCCGGCGACGGCGTCGCCACGCGTCTCGAGGGCGGCAACTTCCCGGCGACGCTCGCCGACCTGAACGACGAGAAGTTCCTCGCCGAGGAGTCCGAGTACTTCGGCGGCCAGAAGATCAACGAGGTGCTCTCGGCGTCGGCCACCGGCGTGGTCACCGGCTGGCAGTACCTGCCGTACCAGGTCTACGCGAACAGCGTGTTCCCCGACACCGTCGGCCAGGCCTACACGGGCTCGACCTCGCTGTCGGACGGCCTCGCCGCCTGGCAGGACTCGATCGTGAAGTACGGCAACGAGCAGGGCTTCACCGTCGGCGAGTGAGCCGCGGCTGATCGACCAGGGACGACGGCGGGGGGCCTTCCCCCGCCGTCGTCCTCTTGCCCCGCCCCGACACCCCACCCCTAGAACCCGCAGACCGCACCCCCCTGAGGACGCACACATGCCCACGTTCGACATCGGCCCCGAGGACTTCGAGCTCGACGGCCGCCCGATGCAGGTCGTCAGCGGCGCGCTGCACTACTTCCGCGTGCACCCCGACCAGTGGGCCGACCGGATCCGCAAGGCCCGGCTCATGGGCCTGAACACCATCGAGACGTACGTGCCGTGGAACTTCCACGCGCCCGACCCCAACGTGTTCGACCTGACCGGGCGGCGCGACCTCGCGCGGTTCCTCGACCTGGTGGCGGCCGAGGGCCTGTACGCGATCGTGCGGCCGGGGCCCTACATCTGCGCCGAGTGGGACGGCGGCGGGCTGCCCGGCTGGCTGTTCGCCGACCCCGAGGTGGGCGTGCGCCGGCACGAGCCGCGGTTCCTCGCGGCGATCGGCACGTACTTCGCGAACCTGCTGCCCCTGGTGGCCGAGCGTCAGGTGACACGCGGCGGGCCCGTGCTCATGGTCCAGGTGGAGAACGAGTACGGCGCCTACGGCGACGACCCGCTGCCCGAGCGGCAGCAGTACCTGCGCGCGCTCGTCGACCTGACCCGCGAGCAGGGCATCGACGTGCCCCTGTTCACCTGCGACCAGGCCGACGACGAGATGCTGGCCCGCGGTGGCCTGCCCGAGCTGCACAAGACGGCGACGTTCGGCTCGCGCAGCACGGAGCGGCTGGAGATCCTGCGGCGGCACCAGGCCACGGGTCCGCTCATGTGCATGGAGTTCTGGAACGGCTGGTTCGACTCGTGGGGCCTGGAGCACCACATCGCGCCGGCCGAGGCGAACGCCGCCGACCTGGACGACCTGCTCGCGGCCGGCGGGTCCGTGAACCTGTACATGTTCCACGGCGGCACCAACTTCGGGCTGACCAGCGGCGCGAACGACAAGGGCATCTACCGGCCCATCGCGACGTCGTACGACTACGACGCGCCGCTGGCCGAGGACGGCACGCCGACGGCCAAGTACCGCGCGATGCGCGAGGTGATCGCGCGGCACCTGCCGGTGCCGGAGCTCGACGGGTCTGCTGGTTCTGGGGCTGTTGCTGGGGCTGGGGCTGAGGCTGGTTCTGGGGCTGAGGCTGGGGCTGGGGCGCCGGTGCTGGAGGTCGACCTGACCGCGCAGGTGCCGCTGGCCCACGCGCTGCCGAGCCTGCTGCGCGAGGACCTGCAGGTCTTCACGGCGACGCCCACCACCGACGACCTGCGGCTGTGGTCCGGCTTCGCCGTCTACCGCACCCGGATCCGGCCCGACGACCTGGTGCTGACCCTGAGCGAGGTGCGCGACCGCGCCGTCGTGCTGGTCGACGACGAGCAGGTGGGCGTGCTCGACCGCGGCTCGCACACCTTCGCCGTCGCGCTGCCGGCCCGCGCGGGTGACCTCACACTCCTGGTGGAGGACCAGGGCCGGGTGAACTACGGCAAGCGGATCGGCGAGCCCAAGGGCCTGATCGGGCCGGTGCGCACCGCGGTGCGCACGATCGACGACTGGGAGGCGGCGGCGCTGCGCGTCGAGGACGCGCCGGAGCTGCTGCGCGCGGCGCTCGACGCGCCGGGGCGTGCGCTGCCCTCGGTGCCGGACGGCGGGGTGCCGGGGCCGGTCGGCGCCGGACTGTTCCGGGGCACGTTCGACTCCGTGGACGGGGCCGACCACTTCCTGCGGCTCGACGGCTGGACCAAGGGCCTGGCCTGGGTCAACGGCGAGCTGCTGGGCCGCTACTGGAGCCTCGGCCCCACGCACACGCTGTACGTGCCGGGCCCGCTCGTGCGCGAGTCCGGCAACGAGCTGGTGCTCCTGGAGCTCCACGGCGCGGCCGCGGGCCGGGCCAGCTTCGTGACGCGCCCGGACCTGGGCATCACGGAACAGTAGGCGTCGGGGGGCGGCGGTGTCGGTGGCCGTGGCCGTGGCCGTGGCCAGCGTCGGGGTCGGTGGCAGGCGTCATCGGCTGGCGTCGTCGGTCACCGGGCCGCTCTCCTTCGAGGCCTAAGTTTCTCCGCTATGGGTCGCCCGAAAGCGAAGAAACTTAGGCCTCAAAGGGCAGCGCCCGTGAGCGGTCCGGGCGCTCGGCGTCGAACGTAGGGTTACTCGCTCCAAGAGGCCTCTTGAGCCGAACGTAGGGTTGCTCGGCCCAAGAGCCGTCTTGAGCCGAGCAAGCCTACGTTCGCGTTGGGGCACATTCGCTGGTCGGCGCCGAGGCGCCCCGGCGGAAGGTGCAGTCCCGGTCCCGGCCGCCACGCAACCGACACCGACGCCGACGTCGGCCCGTCGCCGCCCGTCGCGTCGCGCCGAGCGTAGGGTTGCTCGCTCCAAGAGGGCCTCTTGGGCCGAGCAACCCTACGTTCGCCCTCGGGCGCTCTCGCGGAGCGGCGTCAGACGGCGCGGGTGCCGTTCCGCCAGACCTCGTGCACCAGCGGGACGCCCGGGCGGTAGGCGAGGTAGGTGTGGCTCGGGGCGTCGAGCACGGTCAGGTCGGCGCGGGCGCCGACCGCCAGGTGCCCGACGTCGTCCCGGCGGAGCGCCAGGGCGCCGCCCGCCGTCGCCGACCAGAGGGCCTGGGCCGGGCTCATCCGCATCTCGCGCACCGCGAGCGCGACCACGAACGGCATCGACGACGAGTAGCCGGAGCCCGGGTTGCAGTCCGTGGCGAGCGCGACGGGCACGCCCGCGGCGAGCAGCCGGCGGGCGTCGGGGTACGGCGAACGGGTCGAGAACTCGACGGCGGGCAGCAGGGTCGCGACGGTGCCGGACCGACGGTCGTCGGCCCACGACCCGCTCGTGGTCCACGAGCCGGCCAGGGCGTCGACGTCGGCGTCGGACAGGTGGGTGCAGTGGTCCACGCTCGCCGCCCCGACCTCGAGCGCGAGCCGCACCCCCGGGCCCGCCGAGAGCTGGTTGCCGTGCACGCGTGCGCTCAGCCCGGCGCGCATCCCGGCGCGCAGGACAGCGCGGGCCTCGTCCTCGTCGAAGGCGGTGGGCGCGGCGGGCTCGCAGAACACGTCGACCCACCGGGCGTGCGGCGCGCAGGCCGCGAGCATCGGCCCGGTCACGAGGCCGACGTACCCGGCGCGGTCGTCGGCGTACTCGGCCGGGACGGTGTGCGCGCCGAGGTACGTCGTCTCCGGGGTGAGCTCGCGGGCTATCCGCAGCGTGCGGGCCTCGGTCGCGACGTCCTGGCCGTAGCCGCTCTTGATCTCGACGGTCGTGGTGCCCTGCGCGAGCATCTCGCGCACCAGCGCGGTGCCGCGCGCCCGCAGGGCGTCCTCGCTCGCGGCGCGGGTCGCGGCGACCGTGGTCGCGATGCCGCCGCCGGTGTACGGCTGCCCCGTCATGCGCGCCGCGAACTCGGCCGAGCGGTCGCCCGCGAACACGGTGTGCGAGTGGGAGTCGACGAACCCGGGGAGCACGCAGCGCCCCGCGAGGTCGACGACGTCGTCCGCAGCGGGGGCCGACGCCGCCGGGCCCGTCCAGGCGATGCGCCCGTCCTCGACGACGACGGCGGCGTCGGGGACGAGGCCGATCCCGTCGGGCGCCGAGCCGGTCCGGGCCGGGGCACCGCCCGGTCCCGTCCCGCCGTGGTCCGGGTCGTTGGTGACCAGCTCGCCGATGTTCGTCAGCAACACGCTCATGCGTCGCTCTCCCTGGTGATGTCGTGCGTCGGGCGCCGCTCGATGTCCGGCGCGGTGTCCCGCTCGACGGCGGCCCAGATCTCGTCGATCGCCTCGGCGAGCAAGCGCGCGACGTCGCCGGCCCGGTGCACGCCGGCGCGCACCACGAGCTCGCCGCCCGCGACGACGTCGGACACGTCCGCTGCGCCCGCCACCAGCACGACCTGCGCGGGGTCGGCCCCGGCGGTGCGCACCGTGTCGGTCCGCACGGCGACGAGGTCCGCGGGCGCGCCCACGGCGATGCGCCCGGCGCCGGGCCGGCCGAGCGCGGCGTGCCCGGTCGACGTCGCGACGTCGACCAGGGCCGCCGGGTCGAACGCGCCGCGCCCGCCGGTCGCGAGCCGCTCGTGCTCCTCGACACCGCGGGCCTCAGCGAGCACGTCGGCGGTCACGTGCTGGTCCGTGCCGACCGACAGCGGGCTCCCCGCGCGCGCCAGCCGGAGCCCGGGGGCGATGCCGTCGGCGAGGTCGCGCTCCGTCGTCGGGCAGAGGCAGACGCCCGTGCCCGAGGTGCCGAGCAGCGCGACGTCGTCGTCGGTCAGGTGCACGGCGTGCACGGCGGTCGTGCCGGGGCCGAGCGCGCCGGCGTCGTGCAGCAGGCGCGTCGGGGTGACGCCGAAGGCCGCGAGCGCCGCCGCATTCTCGCCCGGCTGCTCGGACAGGTGCACGTGCAGGGGTGCATCGGCCTTCCGGGCCCAGCGGGCGACGGCGGCGAGCTCGTCCGGCGCGACGGCGCGCACCGAGTGGGCGGCGGCGCCGACGAGCACGCGGTCGTCGTCGGCCCAGGCGGTGTGGAGCGCGTCGACGCGGCGGGCCCACGCCTCGGCCGTGCCGTCGCCGAACCGGGCCTGCTCGGGAGCGAGCGGCAGGTGTCCGTCCGGGCCGAGTCCGCCGTGCAGGTAGCAGGTGTCGAGCAGCGTGAGGTGCACACCGGCGTCGCGGGCGGCGGAGCGGAGGGCCTCGGCCATGGCGTTGGGGCCGCCCTGCGCCGCGGGATACGGGGTGCCGTCGGGGCGGTGGTGCACGTAGTGGAACTCGCCGACGGCGGTGGTGCCGCCGAGCGCCAGCTCCGCGTAGACGGCGCGGGCCAGCCGCTCGTAGAGGTCCGGCGTCAGGGCCGCTGCCAGCGCGTACATGCCCTGGCGCCAGGTCCAGAACGATCCGCCGTCGGCGTGGGTGCGCCCGCGCAGCGCGCGGTGGAAGGCGTGCGAGTGCGCGTCGGCGAGCCCGGGGAGGACGACGCCGCGCAGCAGGACGTCGCCGTCCGACGCCGGGACGCCTTGCTCGATGGCGACGATGCGGCCGCCGTCGGTCTCGACCCGGACGGACTCGACGAGGTGGCCGGGGGCTGGCGGCCAGCCGGGTGTGCCGGGTCCGGCGGATCCGGCGGGTCCGGCGGGTCTGCCGGGTCCGGCGGGTCCGCCGGGTCCGGGCAGCCAGGCCCGATCGCACCAGAAGCCGCTCATGGTTCTCCTCTCGCGTTCCGTGTTCCGTGGCTGTTCGCTGACCCCTTTGAGGCCCAAGTTTCTCCGCTTTGACGTGGCTCAAAGTGGAGAAACTTAGGCCTCAAAGGGGATCGTGGCGGGTCGAGTTTCGGGACGGGTCGGTTGGGGCCTGCGCCGGGTATGTCGGGCCCTGTGTCGGTGACGTCGGGGCCGTCTCAAGGCATGCCGAGGGCCCCTCCAGGTCCGGGGCCGTCAGCAGGTCGGCGAGGACGGCGGTCAGGGCGCGGACGCCGGCGTCGCAGTCGGCCGGGTCGGCGTACTCGGCCGGCGAGTGGGACACCCCGGTCGGGTTGCGCACGAACAGCATCGCCGTGGGGACGCCGGCCGCGGCGAGGATGCCGGCGTCGTGCCCGGCGCCCGTGCCGATCACGGGGGCGGGCAGGCCGGAGCCGGGCCGCCCGACGACGTCGGCGAGCCGGGCCGCGAGCGCCGGGTCGAACACGGTCGCGGGCGTCCACGACTCCTCGACGGGCCGCCACCCGCCGAGCCCGCCGCCGCCCGCCGGCCCGCCGCTCAGGCCGCCGGCCAGCTCCGGCGTCGAACGTAGGCCCGGTCGGTCTCTGAGCCCCGATGCGCCGACGACCCCTACGCTCGACGGCCCGCCGCTCAGCTGACCACCGCCCAGCCGACCGCCGCTCGGCGCGCCGATCACGGAACGGACGGCGTGTTCCGTTTCGGCGCGGGCGTCGATCCAGGCCCGGACGCGCGACGGGATCGCGTTGACGCCGTTGGGCTCGACCTGCACCTTGGCCAGGGTCGCGAGCGCCCCGGCGTGCTCGGCGGCGGCGCGGACGTCGGTGATCAGCCGCGCGAGGTCGAGCATCGGGTCGTGCCGGTGGGCCAGCGGTGTGGTGCCGGCGTGGTTGGCCTCGCCCGTGAGGTCGACGCGCCAGCGGCCGTGCGGCCAGATCGCGGCGCCCACGGCGACCGGCGCCGCCTCGTCGTCGGGCAGGTCGGCGAGGTAGCGGCCCTGTTCCACGTGGAGCTCGACGAAGACGCCGATCCGCGCCAGCGTCTCGGGGTCCCGGCCGTAGTGCTCGAGCGGAACGCCCCGGAAGGCCGCTCCCGACACCGCCCCCAGCACCTCCGCCAGGCTGTCGCCCGCGCCGTCCCGCAGCGCGAGCAGCCGGTCGGCCGGAACCGTCCCGGTCACGGCCCGCGACCCGAGGCACGCCAGCCCGAACCGCGCCCCCTCCTCGTCGGAGAAGTTCACGATCCCCAGCGGCCGCACGGGCACGACGCCGGACGCCCGCAGCGCGTCGAGCGCCGCGAACGCGCCGGCCACGCCGAGCGGGCCGTCGAAGGCGCCGCCGCCCGGCACCGAGTCGAGGTGGCTGCCCGTGACGACGCCGGGCCCGTCGGCGTCCGGGTCGCCCCACCACGCCCACTGGTTCCCCGCGCGGTCGAGCACGACGTCGAGCCCGCGCGCGGCGGCCTCAGCGGCGAACCACTCGCGCAGGGTCAGGTCGTGCGCGGTCCAGGCGAACCGCTCGTACCCGCCGGACGCCGCCCGTCCGACGTCGGCGATCGCGTCGAGCAGGGCGCCGACGTCGGTCGCACCCGTCACGCCCCCTCCCGCATCGGCACCCGCAGCCCGCCGCGCTCCGCCGCCGCGGCGGCGTCGTCGTACCCGGCGTCCACGTGCCGCAGCACGCCCGTGGCCGGGTCGTTCGCGAGCACCCGGCCGAGCTTCTCGGCCGCGAGCGGCGTCCCGTCCGCCACGGACACCTGCCCGGCGTGGATCGACCGCCCCATGCCGACGCCGCCGCCGTGGTGCAGCGACACCCACGTGGCGCCCGACGCGGTGTTCATCAGGGCGTTCAGCAGCGGCCAGTCCGCGATCGCGTCGGAGCCGTCGGCCATCGACTCGGTCTCCCGGTACGGCGACGCGACCGACCCGGAGTCGAGGTGGTCGCGCCCGATCGCGAGCGGGGCCGAGATCTCCCCCGACGCGACGAGCTCGTTGAACCGCAGCCCGGCGACGTCGCGCTCCCCGTGCCCGAGCCAGCAGATGCGGGCGGGCAGCCCCTGGAAGGCGACGCGGTCCTGGGCCGCGCGGATCCAGCGGCCCAGGTGGTCGTTGTCGGGGAAGAGGTCGAGCACGGCCTGGTCGGTCACCGCGATGTCCTTCGGATCCCCGGAGAGCGCCGCCCAGCGGAACGGCCCCTTGCCCTCGGCGAACAGCGGCCGGATGTACGCGGGTACGAACCCCGGGAAGTCGAACGCCCGCCCGTACCCGCCCTGGCGGGCCTCGTCGCGGATCGAGTTGCCGTAGTCGAAGACCTCGGCGCCGGCGTCCTGGAAGCCGACCATGGCCTCGACGTGGCGGGCCATCGACTCCCGTGCCCGGTCGGTGAACCCCTCGGGGTCCTTCGCGGCGAGCTCGGCCCAGTCCTCCAGCGCCACCCCCGAAGGCAGGTACGACAGCGGGTCGTGCGCCGAGGTCTGGTCCGTGACGACGTCGACCTCGACGCCGCGGCGCAGCAGCTCCGGCACGACGTCGGCGGAGTTGCCGACCACACCCACGGACAGCGCCCGCCGGTCGCGCCTGGCGGCCAGGGCAAGCTCCACGCCCTCGTCCACGGAGCCCGCGACGACGTCGAGGTAGCGCGTCTCGACGCGCCGGTGCAGGCGGGCCGGGTCGACGTCGACCACGAGGCAGACGCCGCCGTTGAGCGTGACGGCCAGGGGCTGGGCGCCGCCCATGCCGCCGCAGCCGCCGGTCAGGGTGAGCGTGCCCGCGAGCGTCCCGCCGAACCGCTTGGCGGCCACGGCCGCGAACGTCTCGTAGGTGCCCTGCAGGATCCCCTGGGTGCCGATGTAGATCCAGGAACCGGCCGTCATCTGCCCGTACATCGTCAGGCCGAGCTGTTCCAGGCGCCGGAACTCGGGCCAGGTCGCCCAGTCGCCCACCAGGTTGGAGTTGGCGATCAGCACGCGCGGCGCCCACTCGTGCGTCCGCAGCACGCCCACCGGGCGGCCCGACTGCACCATCAGCGTCTCGTCCTCGCGCAGGTCCGTCAGCGAGCGGACGATCGCGTGGTAGCTCGGCCAGTCGCGCGCCGCACGGCCCGTGCCGCCGTAGACCACCAGGTCGTCGGGCCGCTCGGCCACCTCGGGGTCGAGGTTGTTCATGAGCATGCGCAGCGGCGCCTCGGTCTGCCAGCTCCGGGCGGTCAGGGTGGTGCCGCGCGGGGCGCGGACGGCGACGGGGGTCCCCCGGTCGTACGGCTGGTTCACTTCGGTCTCCTTCGGCTCGGTTCGGCAGGCAGGTTCAGTGGAGCTGTCCGACGGCGCCCGCGGCGGCCGCCACGACCTGCCCGCCGGTCACGAGCCCTACGACGTGCTCGATCTCCGGGGCCAGGTAGCGGTCGGGTCCGGGGCCGGGCACGACGGCGCGGACGACGTCGTGCACCGCGCCCGTACCCGCGGCCGGTGCCTCTTCCCGCAGGTCCAGGGCGCGCGTGGCCGTCAGCACCTCGATGGCGAGCACGCGGCCGAGCCCGTCCACGGAACGGCGGAGCTTGCGGGCGCCGGACCAGCCCATGGAGACGTGGTCCTCCTGCATGGCGGAGCTCGGGATCGAGTCCACGCTCGCCGGCGCGGCCAGCCGCTTCATCTCGGAGACGATCCCGGCGGCCGTGTACTGGGCGATCATGTGCCCGGAGTCGACGCCGGGGTCGGCCGCCAGGAACGCGGGCAGCCCCTCCGAGCGCGCGACGTCGAGGAACCGGTCGGTGCGCCGCTCGCTCATGCTGGCCAGGTCGGCGGCCGCGATGGCGAGGAAGTCGAGCACGTAGGCGACGGGCGCCCCGTGGAAGTTGCCGTTCGACTCGACACGCCCGTCCGTAGTGACGACGGGGTTGTCGATCGCGGACGCCAGCTCCCGGCCCGCGACCGTCGCGGCGTGGTCCAGCGTGTCGCGGACGGCGCCGTGCACCTGCGGCGCGCAGCGCAGCGAGTAGGCGTCCTGCACGCGGGTGCACGCGGGGTTTCCGGCGTCGTCCAGCTCGCGGTGGCTCGCCATCAGGGGCGAACCCGCCAGGAGGCGGCGCAGGTTCGCCGCCGACGCCGCCTGGCCCGGGTGCGGCCGCATGCCCACGAGGTCCTCGGCGAACGGCGCGTCCGAGCCGAGGAGGGCCTCGACGGACAGGGCGGCGGCGACGTCGGCCGTGGTGAGCAGGCGGCGCAGGTCGTGGATCGCGAGGCAGAGCATGCCGAGCATGCCGTCGGTACCGTTGATGAGGGCCAGGCCCTCCTTCTCGGCGAGGACGAGCGGCTCGATCCCGGCGTCGGCGAGGGCCTGGGCGGCGTCGACGAGGGCGCCGGCGTCGACGGTCGAGCCGGCCCCGCTGGTCGAGCCTGTCGAGACCCCCGGGCCTGTCGAGACCCCTGTGCGGACGACCCGCACCTGGCCCTCCCCCATGGCGGCGAGCGCCACGTGCGCGAGCGGCGCGAGGTCGCCGGAACAGCCGAGCGACCCGTACTCGTGCACGACGGGCGTGATGCCCGCATTCAGCATGCCCGCGTAGGTCTGCGCCGTGACCGGGCGGGCGCCCGTGTGCCCGGTGACCAGGGTCGCGAGCCGCAGGAGCTGCAGCGCGCGCACGACCTCGGTCTCGACGTGCGGCCCGGAGCCGGCCGCGTGTGAGCGCACGAGGCTGAGCTGGAGCTGGGCGCGCATCTCGGTGGGGATGTGCCGGCGGGCGAGCGCCCCGAAGCCGGTGGAGACGCCGTAGTGGGGCACGGTGTCGTGGGCGAGGTCCTCGATGACGGCGCGGGTCCGCTCCATGCGGGCCAGCGCGCTCTCGTGGATCTCGACCGGCGCGCCGTACCGGGCGACGGCCACGACCTGCTCGACAGTGAGCGGGGTTCCGTCGAGGACGACGTGCCCGGGCAGGTCGCTGTTCTGCCGGTCCTGGTGCTGGTCCTGGGGCTGCTGGTCCTGGGGCAGCGCGGTGCCGGCCGCGCCGGCGGCGGGCGTCGTCGCCGCGTCGTGCAGGGTGCTCATGCGCTCATAGAACCCCGCCGCGAGCCCCGTGGCGCGGCCGGAACCGGCGATAGAGTCTGGGATACGAGACATCTGCCCCGAGCCAGGTCCTGGGTGCGCGATGCGGGGTGGGGCGGGTCGGCAATTCGGGGTGGTCGGTAGAAGGTCAGGTAG
>NZ_JBHVEG010000113.1:0-20192 GCF_042802395.1 Promicromonospora sp. NPDC057488 | reverse complement strand
GTCCGACACGTAGGGGATCAGCTCGCCGGGGAGATGCTCATCTCGCCCGCCGGGCCCTGGCGGTAGACCGTGAAGTAGCCCGGCGCCGCCAGCGGGTTGTCCGGGGTGTCGTCGAGGTAGCTCCACACCGGCTCGCCGTCAACGCGCAGCACCACGCGGGTGCCGCCCTCGACGGCCACGCTGCCGAACGTGATCTCGTGCGACGAGTTCGGCTCGATCACCGTGTTGGGGAACACGTCGATCATGAAGACGTCGGGCTTCCACCGCTGCATCTCGATGACGTCCTCCTTGATGACCACCAGGTAGCCCGAGCTGCTGTTGGTCCACACCGGGTTGCCCGCGGTCTTCGAGCGCACCGAGAACCCGAACCAGCCGCCGTTGAAGTCGCCGAACGACGAGTCGAACCGCAGCAGCTCGTCGCCGAACGTCGCCGGGGCGAACCCGGAGGCGCTGCGCGGGGCGAGCTTCGCCACGCCGTCCGCGACGGTCACCCCGCCGGACGGCGCCCACGCCGCCGCGTCGAGGATCTCGGCGCCCAGGTCGGTCACCGGGTGGTCGGCCGCCCGCACGGTCACGGTGGAGGACGCCGTCAGGCCGGGCACTGCCGTCGACGTCGCCGTGATGGTCGCGGTGCCGGCCGCGACGCCGCGGACCGTGCCGTCGTCCGCCACGGTGGCCACCCCCTCGTCGCTCGACGTCCATTCCAGGCCGGTGCGGGTCGCGTCGGCCGGGGTGAACGTGGCGTCGAGCTCCCAGGTTTCGCCCGGCTCGATCGTGGCGGCCGACGGCGCGAGCGTCACGCTCGTGGGGTCCACCCCCACCAGCGAGAACGTGACGTCGTCGAAGTCCAGGGCGGTGAAGCCCTGCACGTAGAAGCCGACCTTGCCGGCCGCCGTGGGCGCCGGGTTGGCACCCTCGACGACGACCTCGCCGTCGAGCAGCACCCGCACGCCGTCCGCCGTGACGACCACGCGCACGTCGTACTGCGTGCCCGGCGCCAGCCCCTCGCCCGCGGGCAGGGTCACCTGCTTCACGGTGCCCCACGCGGAGTCGAAGATCGTCCACGTGGACCCGGCCGCCGCGTGCCGGTACCGGACGTACCCGCCCGGCGTCGCGCCCGTACGGTCGTAGACGAGCAGCTGCCCGCCCTCGGGCACCTCGGCCGGAGTGGTGACGGTGAAGTCCAGCGCGTACTGCGAGAACTGCCGGTCGAGCTGCGTGTTGGCCCCGTTCTTGATGCGCAGGACGTGGTCGCCCGTGCCGTCGTCGACGATCGCGCGGTTGGCGTCGGTGGGCCAGCCGTTCGCGCCCGACTCGAAGTCGGTCCGGTGCAGCACGCCGTCGCCGGCTGCCACGGTGACCGTCATCTCGTCGCGGATGCCTGGGTCGGCCTTCGACTCGACGGTCACGACCAGCTCGCCCGGGCCGATCGCGGTGAGCACGCCGGAGGCGCTGACCGTCGCGACCTCCGGGTCGCTGGAGGTGTAGGTCACGGCCTGGTTCGTCGCGTTCCACGGCACGGCCTGCGCCGCCACCGAGAGCTCGTCGCCCAGCGTGATCGTGAGCTGGTCGCCGGGCAGCGCCAGCGACTCCAGGGCCACCTCGTCCGGCGTCTGCGACTGCCCGACGTGCCCGTCGGTGCCGATCTCGTCGAACGGGATGGCCTCGAAGCCGGGGATCTGGTCGAACACGGCGGCGTCCGCGGTGAACGACCAGTCGCCGTTCGCCGCGTCGACGAAGCCGGGGTCGGCGTCCGTCACCCAGTTGTCGCCGTAGTTGAGCAGGTTCTTCGTGTCCAGGGCGCCCTCGGCGTTGACGTCCGGGTTGCGGGTGCGGTTCGGGTTCCAGATCACGTTCCGGTCGAACGAGCTGTGGTCCGGGAAGTAGTGGTTGTCCTCGAAGAAGTGCCCCAGCTCGGGGTACTTCGTCAGGTACGGCGTCCCGGCGAAGTCGCCGTTGTCCGCGAACACCTTCTCCCACTTGGGCATGTACACGCGGTCGACCGTGTTGCCCTCGCCGTCGCCCATCCACTGCGTGTAGTTGTCGTACGGCACCGTGGTGTCGACGAACACGTTGTTCACGGCGTCGATGTAGTCGGCCGAGCCGGACTTGATCGCGTCGTTGCCCATGTTCACGAACACGTTCTGCTCGATGTTCAGGTCCCACGTGAAGTTGTCGGCGTAGATGCCCTCCACGCCGTGCTTCGTCAGGCCCACGTCGTGGAAGTAGTTCTGCCGGAACACGTGGCCGCGCTGCTGCGGCGTCTCGCCCGAGTTCATGTAGATCGCGCCGAGGTCCTGGAACGTCTTGCAGACGTCGTAGACCTCGTTCTGCTCGAACAGGTGGTCGTTGCCGTGCACGATGATGCCCGGGTGCGGGGCATCGTTGATCTCGTTGCCGCGCGCCACGTTGCCCACGCCGTCGAACATCACGCCCGGGTTGTAGGCCTTGTGGTAGTAGGCGAAGTCGTGGATGTGGGAGTCCTCGACCCGGTTGTTACCGGGTGCCAGGGTGGTCTTGTTCCCGCCCTGCAGCACCACGCCGACGCCGCCCACGTGGCGGATGTCGTTGGAGACGACGGCGTGGTCCGTGCCGCCACGGTTCACCGGGATGCCGTCGTAGGTGTACCGGCCGGGGGAGTTGACGAGCACCCCGCCGTCGGTGAAGTTCTGGATGTCGCTGTTCGACACGGTCACGTGGCTGCCGCCGAGGATGACTGCCGCGTTCGCGCGCCCGTAGTCGAGCACCAGGTCGTCGAACGTCACGTACGAGGTGCCGTCCGTGCGGATCATCGGCTCGTCGAGCGTGGTGACGACGGGCGCGCCGCGCTCCGCGAGGAACGACGCGTTCGGCACCAGGTACAGGACGCCCGTCGCGCGGTCGATGAAGTACTCGCCGGGGGCGTCGAGCTCCTCCAGCAGGTTCTGCGCGAAGTGGAAGTCGGGGTACCAGGTCTTCATCAGGCCCGACATCTCGCCGTAGCGCAGCGTGATGGTGCGCGCGTCGGTGTCGATCGACTCGATCTTGTTGTACGACCACTCCCAGCTCTGGCCGAAGATGCCGTCCAGCCAGATGTCGTCGGCCTGGCCCCAGTGCTGCGGCCGGTCGTAGGAGTAGCTGAACGTGCCGCCGCGGTCCTGCAGGTCGGCGTCGTCCTTGGTGGGGCCGGCGTCGATGATCTTGTTCATCTGCACGGTGTCCTGCACGGCGCCGGCGTTGGGCCAGCGGGCGAGCGTCATGTCCTGGCCGTCGACGTACAGCTCCATCGGCGGGGTGGTGCTGACGTCGTTGGCCTTCCAGTACCCGTGCCGGCTGAGCTGGCCGTAGTCGTCGATGCCGAGCTCGCCCAGGTCGATCTGCAGGATGTCGTCGCGCGCCGACGTCTCGATGACGCGGTCGAGCACGGCCTGGTCGGTCACGGGGGAGAAGCCGTCGTACGGCAGCTCCTTGCCGCCCGAGACCGTCGCGGTCTCGCCCGGGTAGGAGCGGTAGGTGATGGGCGCGTCCGCGGTGCCGGAGTCCTCGGCGCCGAGGGTGAACGACGCCGACCGCTCGTACGTGCCCTCGCGCAGGTAGACGGTCACGCCGTCGTCCGGGAGGTTGTCCGCGGCGCGCAGCGCGCGGATGGCGTCGCGGGCGGCCTCCAGCGTGGCGAGCGGCGCGGCCTCGGTGCCGGCGGCGGCGTCGTCGCCGTCCGGGGCGAGGTAGATCGAGCCCTGGATGCCGGGGGCGTGCGGGCCCTTGCCGGGCTTGCCGGGCTTGGGCTTGCCCGGCTTGCCGTGGCCCTTGCCCTTCCCGTCCTGCTTCCGGTCCTGCTTGCCGGGGGAGGGTCTGTCGGGTCTGTCGTCGGTGGTGATCGCGGGCGCGTGCTGCGCCCCGGTCTGCGGGACCGCCGCGGCGGCCGCGCTGGTGGCTGCCGCGCCGACGACGCACGTGGCGACGGCGGCGGCGAGCAGGGCTGACAGTTGTCGCTTCATTGCGAGTGCTCCGACCTCTTCGGTGATGGTCACGGACTGCGGGTCGACGTCGACCTACGGCTGGCAGCGGGAGCGATGCTACATTAATCGATAATCGCTGACAATGAGGGTGCCGGTGCTCCCGGTACGGTCGGACCTGTTCATCACACGAAGGAGTGCTCCATGACCAGCGGTATCACCAGCGACACGACGAGCGGCAACGGCGTCGGACGACTCGTCTTCGTCGGCGACTCGATCACCGACGCCGGCCGCGACCGGGCGGACGCCGCGTCGCTCGGCGACGGCTACGTCAGCCTCGTCGCGGGCGACCTGCCCGGGGCGGAGGTGCGCAACCTCGGCGTCGGGGGCGACCGCGCCGTCGACCTGGAGGCCCGCTGGGACCGGGACGTCGCCGCCTCCGCGCCCGACGTGCTCACGCTGTACGTGGGCGTCAACGACACCTGGCGCCGCTTCGACCGCGACGACCCCACGAGCGCCGCGGACTTCGAGGCCGCCTACCGCCGGCTCCTGGACCGCGTGCCCGGCACCCCGCGCCTGGTCCTGATCGAGCCGTTCCTGCTGCCGGTGCGCGCCGAGCAGCACGACTGGCTCGACGACCTCGCGGGCAAGCGCGACGTCGTCACCCGCCTCGCCGCGGAGACGGGGGCCGCCCTGGTCCCGCTGCACGCCCTGCTCACCGCCGCGGCCGAGGCGGCGGGCCCCGCCGGGGCCGAGTCGCTCGCGCCCGACGGCGTGCACCCCACGCCCACCGGCTCGCGCGCCATCGCCGACGCGTGGCTCGCGGCCTACCGGTCGGGTACACAAACGATTGTCGATAATGGCGCTAGGCTGGCCGGATGACTGATGCGCTGAGCGGTATCCCGGGACTCGAGCGCGGGCTGCTGTCCGACCAGATCTACGACCTCGTCAAGTCGATGATCAAGTCGTCGCAGCTCGCCCCGGGAGAGCAGCTCGTGGAGTCCCAGCTCGCCCGCCGCCTGCGGGTGAGCCAGGCCCCCGTGCGCGACGCGCTCAAGCAGCTCGCGCACGAGGGGCTGGTCACGCACGTGCGCCACCAGGGCAACTTCGTGACCAAGCACTCCGACGAGGAGGCCCAGCAGGCCAAGCAGGCCCGCGTCGCGCTGGAGGCGCTCGCGGGCCGGCTCACCTGCGGCCGCCTGACGGCGGAGACGCGGGCCCGGCTCGAGGAGGTCATCGCCGCGATGCACACCGCGGTGGACGCCCAGGACCTGCCCGCGTTCCGCGAGCTCGACTTCGGGTTCCACCGGGCGATCATCGAGGCGAGCGGCAACACCTACCTGCCGCGCATGTGGGACATCATCGAGCCGAGCCTGCGCTCCATGCACCTGCTCGGCGACCCTGAGTTCACGGGCGACTGGCACCAGGTGGCGGACTGGCACCGCAGCCTGCTCGACGTGCTGGACGCCGGGGACCCCGACGCGGCGTCGGCGCTGTTCGAGGCGCACGCGGCGGGGACCCTGCTGGACGGCGACGGCCCCGACGAGGGGCCCGCCGCCGGCTGACCGGCACCGCGGAACGAACCGGGACAACTCGGTCTCACCCGCTCGGGGGCTGGCCTGGCGTGGTGCGATCGTTACGATTCGCGTGTGGAATCAGGGTGGTTCGAGGAGGCGACGGCACGCAGCGCCGTCGGCCACGAGGCCCGGACCGTCGCGTGGGAGGCCACGCCGCTCGGTCCGCCCAGCGCGTGGCCGGAGTCGCTGCGCCATGCCGTGCGCCTGTGCTACTCGACCCGGTTCCCGGTGATGATGGTCTGGGGCCCGGACCTGACGCTGATCTACAACGACGGCTACCGGGACATGCTCGGCACGGACAAGCACCCGGTCGCGCTGGGCGCCCCCGCCCGGGTCGTCTGGGCGGAGATCTGGGACGACATCGGCCCCCTGTTCGACGCCGTGCTGGCCACGGGGGAGCCGTCGCTCCACCGGGACATGTACCTGCTGATGAACCGGTCCGGGTACGCCGAGGAGACCTACTTCACCTTCTCCTACAGCCCACTGTCCGACGACGACGGCCGCGTCGTCGGCGTGCTGGACATCGCGACCGAGACCACGCACGAGGTCGTCAACCAGCGGCGGCTGTCGCTGCTCAGCGCGGTCCACGGGGCCCTGCCCGTCACGTTCACCGACCTGCGGACCTTCGCCCAGCCCGTGTTCGGCGTCCTGGCCGCGAGCCCGGACGTCGCCCGGGTCGCCGTCTACACCGCGAGCGGCCCCGAGGCGGTCCTGGAGGCCGGGGACGCCAGGGGGCCGAGCGAGCTGCGCCTCGTCGTCCGCGCGTTGCGCACCGGCCGGCGCCAGGTGGTGCCCGGGATGGTGGTCAAGCCCGTGAAGTCCGGTCAGGGGAGCGGCGTCATCGCCGCGCTCGTCCTGTGCGGCTCCGCGGCGCGGCCGTGGGACGCGGACTACGCCCGCTTCATGGTGGTCCTGTCCACGACGGTCTCGTCGGCGCTGCGCGACGTCGTCCGGCGCCGCGTGCACGACGACGCGCTGCGGCTGCGGGCCGTGCACTCGGAGGAACAGCGTGCCCGCGCCACCGAGGTGTCGCTGGCGCTGCAGCAGGCCGTGCTGACCGACCCGCCGCGGCTCGACGACCTGGAGGTGGTCGTGCACTACCAGCCGGCCGCGGTCGAGCGGGACATCGGCGGCGACTGGTACGACGCGTTCACCACGCGGGACGGCGCCACCACCGTGGTCATCGGCGACGTGATCGGCCACGACCTCGACGCCGCCGTCGCCATGGGACAGATCCGCTCCCTGGTGCGGGCCATCGGGTACGACAGCCAGGAGACGCCCGCCCGGGTGCTGGAGCGGGTCGACGCGGCCATCGACGGTCTCGCCCTCGGTGCCTCCGCGACGGCCACCGCGCTCGTGGCGTGCGTCGAGCAGCCGGACGGGCCGGGCGGGGACGAGGCGCGCGCGGTGCGGTGGTCCAGCGCGGGGCACCTGCCCCCGGTCGTCGTCCGGGCCGACGGCACGACGGAGATCCTCCGGGTGCGCAACGACCTGCTGCTCGGCATGGACCCGGGGACGCGCCGCCGCGACCACGTGGCCCACCTCCGCCCCGGCGACACGCTGGTGCTCTACACCGACGGGCTGGTCGAGACGCGGGACGACCGCCTGCGCGTGCGCCTGGACCTGCTCGCCAAGGTGCTCGAGGGTACCCACACGGCCGACCTCGGGACCGTCGTCGAGGCGGCCCTGAGCGGCATGCTCTCCGCCACGGCCGACGACGACGTCGCCCTCGTGATGGTGCGCGCCGCCGCCCGGCCGGGCACTCCCGTCAACCCGTGATCCCGTAGAGCCGCGCGGCCGTACCCGACCACAGGGCCGACGCCGCGACGTCGTCGAGCCGGGGGAGCGCGCGGGTGGTGCGCCCGACGATCTCGGCGTACGGCGCGACCCGCGCCGACATCGGCCAGTCGCT
Source organism: Promicromonospora sp. NPDC057488 (assembly GCF_042802395.1). Taxonomy (NCBI): domain Bacteria; kingdom Bacillati; phylum Actinomycetota; class Actinomycetes; order Micrococcales; family Promicromonosporaceae; genus Promicromonospora; species Promicromonospora sp. NPDC057488. The sequence goes on along the minus strand of NZ_JBHVEG010000113.1, from coordinate 12,768 downwards.
GCCGAACAGCAGCCGTTCCGTCCCCAGCAGGTCGACGGCGGCGCGCGCGATCGCGGCGACCCGCTCGGCGTCGCCCTCGGCGGTGGTGTGGAGGCCGGACACCTTGGCGTGCACGCGGGGTCGCGCGGCGGCGTCGGCGAGCGCGGCGCGCCACGCCGCGTCGGGCGGCCCGGTGCCGAGACCCAGGTGGCAGACGACGACGTCCAGCTCCGGGTGCCGGTCGGCCAGCGCGGCGACGGCGGGGAGCTGCGCGGGGCGCACGAGCGTCTCCAGCACCCGGCCGGTGCCGGCGAGCCCGGCGCACAGGGCGTCCAGCCCGGCGACGTCGGACAGGTCGGCGGCGCCGCCCGGGACGGCGAGCCGGAGGCCCGCGACGGGCACGCCGTCGTCGAGCAGGGGCTGGGCCATGCCCGCCCAGGCGGCCGGGTCGCCTGGGCGGGCGTCGTACTGCGGCACGACGGGCCCGGGCAGCGGGCCGTGGGCCGCGGCGCGAGCGGCGAGCCAGCGGGCCTCGCCCTCGGTGTCCGCGGCCTGGACGGCGACGGCGGCGCGCACCGGCACCGGGGCGGTCGCCACGGCGCGGGCCAGGTCCGCCGGGCCGACCCGCCGGGGCAGGCCCAGGCGGTCGGCGAACCAGGAGATCCGCATCGCCCCGGTGTCCCAGAGGTGCACGTGGGCGTCGACGATCCCGCCGGCCGGCGGGCCCGCGCCCGCTCCGGGAGAAGCGCTCATGCCCGGGCCGCGTCCAGGGCGGCCCACAGCTCCTCGGGCACGTCGGCCGCGGCGGCGTCGGCGAAACCGTCGACCTCGGCCGGGGTCCGCGCCCCCACGACGACGGCCTCGACCCCCGCGACCCGCAGCGGGTACCGCGCGGCGACTGCCGCCAGGGGCAGCCCGGCGGCCGCGCACGCGGCGGCCATGCGCAGCGCCCGGTCCACCTGCTCCGCGCTGGCGGCGTGGTACTCGAAGAACGGCGCGGCCACCGGGTCGGCGAGCACCCCGGAGTTGTACACGCCCGCGGCGATCACGCCCACGCCCCGCTCGCGCGCGGCGGGGAGCAGGTCGGCCTCGGCCGTGCGGTCCAGCAGCGTGACCCGCCCTGCGGGCATGACCACGTCGAGCGCTTCCGCGGCCTCCCGCACCAGGCGCGCCACCGGGGCGTTGTGCCCCATGCCCACGCCGACCGCGCGCACCACGCCCTGTTCGCGCAGCTCCAGGAGCGCGGGCAGGGCGCCGCGCAGCGCGGCGTCGACGTCGTGCGGGTCGTGCAGGTACAGCAGGTCCACGCGGTCGGTGCCGAGCCGCAGCAGGCTGCCCTCCAGCGAGCGCAGCACGCCGTCGCGGCTCAGGTCCCCGACCGTGCCGACCCCGGTGCCGCCGACCGGCACGGGCGCGCCGTCGGCGTCCACGATGGTGCGCCCCACCTTGGTGGCGATCGCCACGGTGTCGCGGTCGACGCCCGTCAGGGCGGCGCCCAGCCGTCGCTCGCTGACGCCCTCGCCGTAGTGCGGGGCGGTGTCGAAGAACCGCACGCCACGTTCCAGGGCGCGGCCCACGGTCGCCTCGGCGGCGGCCTCGGCCACGGGGACGAACAGGTTGCCGATGGGCGCGCAGCCCAGGCCGAACGTGGTGGTCACCGCCGCCTCGGGGCCGGGCGCGTGCCCGGCCGGGCTCAGCGGGCGGAGGGCTGCGCGGAGCGCCATGCCTCGAACTCCCCTCGGGTGTCGGGGGTCAGCGGGTAGTAGTCGCTCAGCCGCGCGCCCTCGTCGAGGCGCTGCCGGCTGAACACCTCCCACTCCTCGTGGTCGCTGGCCGAGTCGATCACCTGGTCGGCCATCGCGCGCGGCACGATGACGGGGCCGTCGTCGTCGGCGACCACGAGGTCGCCAGGCATGCACAGCACGCCGCCCACGGCGACGGGCACGTCGAACGCCCAGGGGAACAGCTCGGACTGGGAGGCGTAGTGGGGCGTGACGCCGGTGGACCACACGGGCAGCCCCAGGTCGCGGATCTTCCCCGAGTCGCGGATCCGGCCGTCGACGACGACGCCGGCCCCGCCCTTGCGCTGGAAGTAGCGCGCCAGGATGTCGCCCAGGCAGCCCGAGAAGCGGCTGCCGAAGGCCTGGACCACCAGCACGTCGCCCGGCTGCGTGGTCTCCAGCACGTGCCACAGGGCGGTGTGCCGCTCCACGTACTCCTGCTCGTCGCCCGCGGCCAGGTCCTCGCGCTGCGGCATGAACTGCAGCGTGAGGGCCGAGCCGACCACCCGGTAACCGGGTGACAGGGGACGCGGGCCCTCGACGAACGAGCGGCGGATCCCCAGCCCGTGCAGCTTGGCGCAGGCCGTGGCCGAGGACACCTCGCCCAGCCGGGCCAGCGTGCCGGCGTCGGCCCGCTCGAACGGCTCACCCCGCACGGGGAGGCTGACGTCCGGCCGGACCAGTCCCGCGGCGGGGTCGACGGGCAGGCTGTCGGCGCCGGTCCTGGTGAGCGCTTCGGTCATGAGGATGCTCCTTCTCGGGGCTGGGGGTGGATGGTGGCGCCGCGCTCGTGGCGCGGCGCGGTAGCGGCGGGGGCGGTCAGCAGCACCAGGTCGGCGCGGTGGGAGGGTGGCAGCTCCACGAGCAGGTCGGCGGCGTCCAGCGGCACGGTCGCCGAGGTGGGCGTACCGGCACGCCCGGCCGACGCCGTCGACGGGCCCGGGTAGACGCCGCCGGCCTCGGCCCGCGTCACGACGCCGGTCAGGCGCTGCTCCCCGAACCGGCCCGGCCGCACCCGCACCCGGCGGGCGCGCGTGGGGGACAGATTGACCAAGGACAGCTCGACGCGGCCCGCCTGTGGGTCGCCGTCCAGCCGGGTGACCAGGGCCGCGACGTCGGGCGGCAGGCCAGGGCGCGACCGGTCGGCGTCGGTGTAGCTCACGGCGGCGAACGGGAGGCCCCCGTTGTAGAGCGTCTGGGGCGTACCCGTGACGAGCTGCCCCAGCACCTCCGTGACCACGGGGTTGGCCCGCTGCCAGAAGTGCAGGTGCACGGTGTCCGGGTCCACGGGCTCGGCCTCCATCACCGCGACCCGGCGGGCGAGCTGCCCGAGCGCCATCGACAGCGCCCGCTCCGGGTAGTCCGGGAGCGCGCCGTCGAGGAACGTCAGCCACGGGCCCTCGTGGCCGGCCTCGACCTTGTCCCGGAACGGCCGGACCTCGCGGGCGCCGGGCGTGCCGTCGAGCACGCGGTCCAGGCGCTCGCGGTCGCGGGGGTCGCGGGTCCACCACCACAGCCAGGTCGGCAGGTCGAGCTGCAGGGGGCCGAAGTCGAACCAGCCCTCGGCGCCGTACCGGTAGGGCACGAGCAGCGCGGGCTCGGCGGCGTGCGCCCCGAGCCGTTCCAGCCAGCTCCCACGCAGGCTGAACGGGGTCTCGGTGACGGGCGCGGTGATCGCCTGGTCCAGCACCGTGTCGAGCATGGTGCGCACCAGGTCGAGCGGGCCGTCGTCGCGGGCCGCCCCGGGCACCGCGCCCGGACCGGCCGCCGCACCCGAGACGAACGACGCGTTGATCGCGCCGATCAGCGAACTCATGCCCACCGAGTGCAGGCCGTGGGGCCAGGTCCAGCCGTAGTGCCCGCCGTACCAGGCGCCGTCGTGCAGCCCGCCGACGACGCCGTCGGGCGCCACGTTGTCCGGCATGAGCCCGCCCGCGGCGGCGGCCCGCTGGCTCCAGCCGCCGACGTACCGGGCCACCCACTCGGCGGACGCGACGTCGCCGTCGTACAGCCAGGAGTTGGTCACCAGGGAGGTGGCCGCGAGGTTGACGGCGGTGTCGCCGGCGGCGCGGCGCTGCATCTCGTCGCCCATGAGCTGGGCCTTGGCCGGGTCCTCCAGGTCGGACCAGCGGGTGATGCCCGGCAGCCCGTGCAGCGGGAGGCCATAGGCCCTCATGTAGTCGAGCGACGCCGGATAGGTGAGCCACTCGGGGCCCAGCCCGGGCAGGGGGCCGCGGGCCCCGTTGTGCGGCGCGGTGACGATGTTGCGCGCCGGGTCGTAGTTGCCGTGCTCCGGGTCCGTGTACAGCCGGGCGAACCGCCGGGCGCGCTCGGCGAACCGCTCGTCGCCCGGGTCGGCGGCGCACAGGCCGTAGAAGAACAGGAGCGACTCGCCCTGGTGGAACCAGTCGTACCCGTTCTCGTACTCGTTGCTGAGCATGCCGGCCTCGGTGAGCTGCGCCGTCACGCCCTCGAAGTGGTGCTTGGCGGCGTCGAGCACGTCGTCGCTGCCGCCCAGGGCGTAGAAGGCCGGCCAGTTGAAGAACGGCTCGTAGAGGTCGTCCACGCCGTCGCGGTGCTCGAAACCGCCCGCGTGCAGGATGCGGCCGTCGGGACCGCAGTACCGCCGCGCGAACAGGCGCCAGGCCTCCTCGGTCGCGTCGAACAGGCGGCGTTCGAGCACGGCCCAGGCGGGCACCTCGGTCAGGGGGGTGGTGGGGATCCGCATCGCCTCAGCCCTTCGTCGCCCCGGCGACCAGGCCGCCGATGATGTGCCGCTGCATGAGGACGAAGAACAGGATCGCGGGGGTCACCGCGAGCAGCAGCGTGGGGAAGACCGTGGTGTAGTCCGTCGAGAACTCGCCGACCGCCGCGTACACGCCCGTGGTCACCGTGTAGATGCCGGAGCCGGGGCCCAGGATGATCTGCGGGCTGACGAAGTCGTTCCAGACGCTGATCGAGTTGAGCACCACGATCGTTGCCACCACGGGCCGCATGATCGGGAAGATGCAGGACCAGAACGCCCGGATCTTGCCCGCGCCGTCCAGGGACGCCGCCTCGTCGATGTCCCGCGGCACGGTCTTCAGGTAGGCGGCGAACAGGAAGATCGTGACCGGCAGCGTGGCGGCCGTCTCGAAGAGGATGAAGCCGGGGATCGTGTTGATCAGCCCCAGCACGCGCAGCACGAACACGACGGGGATCAGCGTCACCTGGCCCGGGATGAACAGCCCGGAGACGAACAGGAGCAGCAGCCCCAGGTGCCACTTCGACCGGCCGCGCGCGATCACGTACGCCACGGGCGCGGCCAGCGCGATGCCGAACACGTTGACCAGCGCGACGAACAGCAGCGTGACGCCGTACGCGCGCACCACGTTGAACTTCTCGCTCGTCAGCGCCGCCTGGAGGTACTCCAGGCTGAACGTGTCGGGACCGATCGCCAGGGGCGAGGCGATGATCGCCTCCTGCGGCTTGAAGGCGTTGATCACCATGATGTAGAGCGGCACCAGCATGACCAGGGCGGCCGCACCGAGCAGCACCCACTTGAGCACGGTGCCCACGCCGGGGGCACGCAGCCGGCGCCGTGGGGTCGGGTATCTGCGCATCAGTCGGCCACCTTCTGCTCCGCGCCGCGCCGGGCGAACGTCACCGCGAGGCCGAGCACGGCCGTGACCAGCAGCAGGATCACCGACTGCGCCGCGCCGAACCCGAGCTCGGACTGCGCGAACGAGTCCCGCAGGATCTGGTAGACGATCGTCTGGGTGGACCCGGCGGGGCCGCCGTCGGTCAGCGCCAGCACGATGTCGTACACCTTGAGCAGCCCCACGAGCGTGAGCACCAGGTTCACGGTGAACACGGGGGCGATCAGCGGCAGCGTCACGTTGCGGAACTGCTGCCACTTCGAGGCGCCGTCCACCGTGGCGGCCTCGTAGTACTCGGTCGGCACGGACTTGATGCCGGCCAGGAACAGGATCATGTTGAAGCCGAAGTGCGACCACACGATCGTGAGGATCACGCTCGCCTTGGCGAACGCGACCTCCGTGAGGAACGGGACCGGTGGCGCGCCGAGGTGACCGAGCAGGCCGTTGACGGCGCCCTCCGGCGCCAGCATGGCCGACCAGAGGAACCCGATGATCAGCGCGCTGATGATGTACGGGTAGAAGAAGATCGTGCGCATCAGCGTGTTCGCCCGGCCGGAGCCCGAGATGAGGGCCGCGATCGTGAGCCCGACGCCGTTGCACAGCACCGTGCCGAAGAACGCGACGACCGCGGTGAAGATCGCGGCGTCGACCGTGCGGGGGTTGCGGAACGCCTCGGCGTAGTTGTCGAGCCCGATGAACGTGAAGTTCAGGCTGTAGCCGTTCCAGTCGGTCAGGCTCAGCACGAACGCGAGGAACATCGGGACGATGAACATCGCCAGGAACACCAGGACGGCGGGGCCGCCCATGACGATCCCGGGGAGGCGGTCGCGCCACACCCGCGCCGCCGAGCGGCGGCGGGGGTGCGGCACGACGGTGAGCGTGTCTGCCATGTCGGTCACCTGTCAGCTAGCGGGGGGTCAGCCGATGGTCGCGGCGAACCAGTCGTCCATGGCCGTGCCGACGTCGGCGGCGCCGGTGCCGCCGATCAGGGCCTGGGTCTGGGCGTTGATCTCGTCGGAGTAGCCGGTGGGCAGGGTGCGCTCGCCGTAGCCCTGGCCGGTCGGCGTGTAGGCCTCGGCGGGGGTGTCGGCCACGATCTGCTGCAGCTCCTGGCCCAGCTCGTCCATCTCGTACTCGTAGCCGTCGCGGAAGTTGCCGTCGACCTCGAGCTGGTCGGCCACCGCCGTCTGGTCGGTCACGAGGAACTCGACGAGCTTGGCCGCCGCGTCCGTGTCCTTGCTGGTCTTCAGGATCGAGTACGGGCTGGCGATGTTGGCGCCCATGGCGGGGGTCGCGACGCCGTCGGCCGCGGGGGCGGCGAAGACGCCGATCTCGGCCTTCTCCTCGGCCTTGGCCTCGGTGCCGGCGAACCAGCTGCCCATGGGGTAGATCGCGCTCTTGCCCGACAGGAACGCCTGCTCGGCGTCCGGGTACTTGATGCCCAGGGCGTCCTTGGGCACGTAGCCGTCGGCCACCCAGCGGGCGTACGTCTCCACGGCGGGGCCGTACGTCTGCGCGAAGGTCGCCTCGCCGGCGCTCATGCTCGCGAACCAGTCCGGGTCCTGCCCCACGACCGTCGGCAGGCCCAGGGTCTGCAGCGAGTGGCTGGTCATCCAGTCGCCACCGGTCTGGATCGGCGTCCAGCCGGCGTCCTTCAGCTTGCCTAGCGCGGCGGTGAGCTCCTCGACAGTGGCGGGCGTCTCGGTGATCCCCGCCTCCTCGAAGGCGGTCTTGTTGTAGAACCACAGGCTCTGCAGCTGGAAGCCGATGCCGGCCATGTAGTACTTGCCGTCGATCGAGTACTGGTCGGCCAGCGGGCCGCCGGTGGCCCAGTCGTACTGCGACAGGTCCACCAGCTCGGGCGCCAGGTCGACCGTGGGCGGCAGCGACTGCACGACGTCGGGCGCGTCGCCCGCGGTCAGCAGCCGGGGGAGCGCGGCAGCCACACCCTCGGCGCCCGGGTTCTGCACGACGACGTCGATCCCGGGGTTGGCCTCCTCGAACGGCGCGACGAGTTCGTTCCAGAACTCCTCGGTGAGGTTGGGCGTGACGTTGACGAGCAGGCTCAGCTCGGTGGTGCCGCCGGCGCTGTCGCCGCCGCCGGAGGCGCAGCCGGTCAGGGCGAGGGCGGCCACCGTGAGCGTGCCGACGCTCACGAGGGTGTGGTGCTTGATCATCGTTGATCCTCTCGGGGGGTGCCGCGGGACGCTGCTGTGCGTGGGCCGCGACGTGTGGCAGTACGGGTGTGGAGTGACGTCTCAGGGAGAGTAATCGATAATCGTTGGATTGGGAAGAAGGTGGGTCCCGCCCCCGTGCCGCATAGGCTCGCGGGGTGAACCGGACCGACCGCCTGTACGCGATCGTGGAGGAGCTGCGGGCCGTCGCCCCGCGTCCGCGGAGCGCGTCGTGGCTGGCCGACCGGTTCGAGGTCAGCCGCTCGCCTGGTGCCGGCTGCGCGACGGGATCCGTGCCTTCCGCCTCGACCGCGTCGACCGGGTCACGGCCACGAGCGAGCGCGCGCCCCGCCGCGTCGTCCGGCCGGAGGACGTCCAGGTGCCCGACGGCGACCTGCGCACCCTGACGCTCCTGGGCTGACCCGAGCTCCTCGGCCGCCCGCGGAAACACCGACAGCGGGGTGTCGCGGAGCCGGCGGAGGCTGGTCACGAGTCACGGAGAGACCGTGGCCCATGACCGGGAGGTCCACCACCATGCCCCACGCCACTCTTGCCTCCGTGCGCCTCATCACCGACGACGTCGACCGGCTGACGGCCTTCTACGAACGCGTCACCGGGGTCACGGCGCAGCGGCCGGCACCCGACTTCGCCGAGCTGCGGACCGACCGGGGCACCCTCGCGATCGGCAGCACCCGGACGGTCCAGTTCTTCGGCCCCGGCTCCGCGAGCCCCGCGGCCAACCGCACGGCGATCGTGGAGTTCCTCGTCGACGACGTGGACGCCCTGTTCGCGCGGCTCGACGACACGGTCGAGACCGTGACCCCGCCGACCACCATGCCCTGGGGCAACCGCTCGCTGCTCGTCCGCGACCCCGACGGCACCCTGGTGAACCTGTTCAGGCCCGTGAGCCCGGAGGCGCGCGAGCGCGCCGGGATGGAATGAGGCCGAGCCCAGCGCCGCCGTCGGGCAGACTATGACCATCGGGCCGACGAGCCCGCCGAGCAACACCTGACCGACAACGACCGGTCTTCCCCTTAAGAAGGAGCATCCACGGTGACCCACATCTTCGACGAGCTGCAATGGCGAGGCCTGGTGGCACAGTCCACCGACGAGGCCGCGCTGCGTTCTGCACTGTCGGAGGGCACCGTCGACTATTACGTGGGCTTCGACCCCACGGCGCCGTCGCTGCACATCGGCAACCTCGTCCAGGTCCTCACCGCCCGCCGCCTGCAGGACGCCGGCCACCGGCCCTACCTGCTGGTCGGCGGAGCCACGGGCCTCATCGGCGACCCCCGCGACTCGGGCGAGCGCACGCTCAACTCGCCCGAGGTGGTCGCCGGCTGGGTGGAGCGCATCCGCGCCCAGATCGAGCCGCACCTGTCGTTTGAGGGTGACAACGCCGCGAGCATGGTGAACAACCTCGACTGGACCGCCCCGATGTCCGCGATCGAGTTCCTGCGCGACATCGGCAAGCACTTCCGGATGGGCACCATGCTGTCCAAGGACATCGTGGCGCGGCGGCTCGCCTCGGACGAGGGCATCAGCTTCACCGAGTTCAGCTACCAGGTGCTGCAGGGCATGGACTACCGCGAGCTGTACCGGCGGCACGGGATCAGCCTGCAGCTCGGCGGCAACGACCAGTGGGGCAACCTGCTGGCCGGCGTCGAGCTGATCCGCAAGGCCGAGGGCGTCAGCGCGCACGCCCTGACCACGCCGCTGATCACCAAGGCCGACGGCACCAAGTTCGGCAAGTCCGAGGGCGGCTCCATCTGGCTCGACCCCGAGATGACCAGCCCCTACGCCTTCTACCAGTTCTGGCTCAACCAGGCCGACGCCGACGTCGTGAACTACCTCAAGGTGTTCACGTTCCGCTCCCGCGAGGAGATCGCGGCGCTGGAGGCGGAGGTGGCGGAGCGTCCGTTCGCCCGCGAGGCCCAGAAGGCGCTCGCGGGTGACGTCACCACGCTGGTGCACGGTGCGGCCGCGACGCAGGCAGTGATCGACGCCAGCCAGGCTCTCTTTGGCCGCGGCGAGCTGGACGGCCTGGACGAGAGGATCCTGGCGGGTGCTGTGGGTGAGTTGCCGCGTGTCACTGCCAAGGCCGGCGACCTGATCGTCGACCTGCTCGCGGGTTCGGGGATCGTCGCTTCCAAGGGCGAAGCACGCCGCGCGGTCAAGGAGGGCGGTGCCTACGTGAACAACGTCAAGGTCACCGCCGAGGACCAGGCCCTGACGGACGAGAACCTCCTGCACGGCAGATTCGCGGTCCTGCGCCGCGGAAAGAAGACCCTGGCGGTCGCCGCCTCGGAGTGACCGCCTGACCACACCGGTGCCGGACGGCGGCCGCCTGCTGAGAAGCGGGCGGCCGCCGTTCGTCTGCCCGGAGAGATTGCTCCGACCTGTCCCTCGAATCAGTGAAGTCGGATCTTGCCCGATTCCGGGCAAGAAGTTGTCGTTCGGCCGCTTGATGAGCGAGGCTCGGCGACATGAGGACGTCTTCCGACCTCGTCGCCCAGGTCGCGGCGACCACCGGACTCACGCCCGCCGAGGCGGCGCGCGTGATCGGCGACGTGGTCGCCTACTACGCCGAACCGGTGGAGGACGTCGTCCGGCGGCGGCACGCCGAGCTGAAGACGCACGGGGCCAAGAACCCCGAGATCTTCGCGCGGATCGCCGCCGAGCTCGAGCAGCGGGTCGTCGCGGCGCCCCGCCTCAGCGAGCGGCAGCTGCGCCGGACGATCTACGGCTGAGCCCCGCGCCCATCACTTCGAAGGAGCACCAACATGTGTGGAATCGTCGGTTACGTCGGCGGCCAGAACGCGGCGCCGCTGCTCGTCGAGGCGCTCGGCAGGCTGGAGCACCGCGGGTACGACTCGGCGGGCGTCGCCGTCGTCGGCTCGCAGCTGAAGGTCACCAAGCGTGCCGGGCGGGTCCGGGACCTGGCCGAGGTGCTGCCCAAGCGCACCTCCGGCCGGGTGGGCATCGGGCACACCCGCTGGGCCACGCACGGTCCCGCGACCGACGTGAACGCCCACCCGCACACCGACGCGAGCGGCACGGTGGCGGTGGTGCACAACGGCATCATCGACAACGCCGCCGCGCTGCGGGCCCGCCTGACCGACGAGGGGGTGGAGCTCGTGAGCGACACCGACACCGAGGTCTTCGCGCACCTCGTCGCCCTGTCGGGAGCGGACACCCTGGAGGGCAAGGTCGTCGACGCGCTGGACGCGGTGGAGGGCACCTACGGCCTCGCCGTCGTGCACGCCGGCTTCCCGGACCGGGTGGTGGTGGCGCGCAACGGCAGCCCGCTGCTGGTCGGCGTGGGGGAGAAGGAGATGTTCGTCGCCTCGGACCTGGCAGCCCTCGTGCGGCACACCACCACGGTGGCCCACCTGGCCGACGGCGAGCTGGCGACCGTCACGGCGGCGGGCTTCACCACGTTCCGCCGCGACCTGACCCGCACCCAGACCACGGCACGCGAGGTCGACGTCGACCCCAGCGCCTACGAGCACGGGCAGATCGACGGCCGGCCGCGCATGTACACGGAGATGCTGGAGCAGCCGGCCAGCGTGGAGCGCGCGCTGCGCGGGCGGCTGGACGAGCGGTTCGCGACCGCCCACCTGGGCGGCCTCGAGATGGATGCCCGCGAGCTGCGGGCCGTGCGCCGGGTCAAGATCCTGGGCTGCGGCTCGGCGTACTACGTGGGCCAGATGGGCGCCTCGCTCGTCGAGGAGCTCGCCCGCGTCCCCGCCGACGCCGAGGCCGCGAGCGAGTTCCGCTACCGCGACCCCGTGATCGAGCCGGACACCCTGTACGTCGCGGTGAGCCAGTCCGGCGAGACCATCGACACGCTGCTGGCGGTCGAGGAGATCAAGCGCAAGGGCGGCCGCGTGATCGGCCTGGTCAACGTGGTGGGCTCCGCCATCGCCCGCGCCTGCGACGGCGGGATCTACCTGCACGCGGGCCCCGAGATCGCTGTCGCCTCAACCAAGGCGCTCACCACGATGTTCGTGGGCTTCGCGCTCCTGGCCCTCCAGCTCGGGCGGGTACGCGACCTCTCGGTGGCCGACGGACGCCGGCTCGTGGCGGGCCTGCAGGCCCTGCCGGCCCAGATCGAGCAGGTGCTCGACGGCGAGGAGCGGATCGCGCAGGCCGCCAAGTCGCTGGCCGTGGCCGAGAGCCTGTTCTTCGTCGGCCGGGTGCGCGGTTACCCGGTGGCGCGCGAGGGTGCGCAGAAGTTCAAGGAGATCAGCTACCGGCACGCCGAGGCGTACCAGATGTCCGAGCTGAAGCACGGGCCGCTGGCGCTCATCTCGTCCGAGGTGCCCACGGTCGCAATCGTTCCGGACGACGAGCTGACCGACCGCAACGTGGCAGCCCTCCACGAGATCGCCGCCCGCGGCGGCCCCCTGGTGGTCGTGACGCACCCGGGCGTGGACCTGGGCGAGCTGCGCGCGGAGCGCATCGAGGTGCCGCGCAACGAGCGGGAGCTCGACCCGCTGCTGCTGACGGTGCCGCTGCAGCTGCTGGCGTATCACGCGGCGCTGTCGCTGGGGCACGACGTGGACAAGCCGCGGAACCTGGCGAAGTCCGTCACCGTGGAGTGACGACACCGGCTTCCGGTGGGGCTTCTCGGACACCGGACGGGTACGAGGAGCCCCACCGCAAGTTGATTTTGCGTGAACGGCGATGGCTGTGTACTGTTCCGGTTGTTCGCCCGACAGGGAGACACGGACAGGAAGCGCGAAGAGCGTGACTGGCCGGTCCCGGGGCGGAAACCACCTGAAGATCTCAGAGGGCCTCGTGCGCTCTGGAGCGGGGGTGGGCTTGCCGGACAGGCACCCCGAGGTTTGCATCCTGAACAGGATGCTTGCGCCGGGGAGCGTGGTAGGGTAAGTTACAGAGGTTGCCTCCGAACGGGGATGACGCGGTTAGGTCCGCGGTTCTCTCGGATGGTTCCCTTCCTCTGCAGATCACCTTGGTTTTCGAATCGGGTTGGTCGGCGAAAAATGGGATCAGAATTCCTTCGGGTTCTCGAAGAATTCTCGCCGGCTCTCGGGCCGGGCGGGGATTTGGAAAAGTCCGAAAGGGCCTGGTAAGTTTAAGGAACTGCCCCGGACAGGGAAGCGATCGGGAAGATTGCGAACTGACGGTGTGCGTCGGTTGTTTGAGAACTCAACAGTGTGCTTGATAGTC
>NZ_JBHVEG010000112.1:0-20337 GCF_042802395.1 Promicromonospora sp. NPDC057488 | reverse complement strand
GTGCGCGATCGCGCACTCCTCGCGATCAGAAAGGACACAATGATGTCGTCATTGCAGGAGACCTCACTGGGCGGTCCGGAAACAGCGACGCGACCGCCCGAGACGGTGGACCAGGTCCTTCGGAAGAAGAGCCCGGTCACCGCACGCAGAGCGATGGTCGCGTGGTCGTTCCTCCTCCCGTTCGCTGTTCTGTTCACCGTCTCTCTGATCATTCCCATGATCGTCGGCGTCCGGAACTCGTTCTTCACCCGTAAGTCCTCCGGAGGGGGGCTGTTCGGTGGCGGGGAGATGGTCGACCACTTCGTCGGGCTGGAAAACTATGTCGCCGCAGCGACGAACTCCGCCTTCTGGAGCGGGATGGGGCGAGTTCTCGGATATGGCCTCTGGCAGATCCCGATCATGATCGGGTGCGCGCTCGTCCTCGCTCTGCTGCTCGACTCGCTTCTCGTCCGCCGCGTCGGCGGTTTCAGGCTGGCCTATTTCGTTCCGTTCGCCATTCCCGGTGTGGTCGGAACCATGATCTGGATGTACCTGTACAACCCGAACCTCTCACCGTTCATGCAGCTGCTCCCGGACTGGCTGAACTTCATGTCGCCGAGGTTCGTGATGCTGGCCATCGGCAACGTCGTGTGGTGGCAGTTCGTCGGGTTCAACATGCTGGTCTTCCTCGCCGCGCTCCAGGCGATCCCGCGCGAGCTCTACGACGCCGCGCGTATCGACGGTGCGAGCGGCCTGCAGATCGCTCTGCGCGTCAAGATCCCGCTGCTGCGCAACTCCGCGATCCTGACCATCCTGCTGTCGATCATCGGGACGATCCAGCTGTTCGGCGAACCGGTGATCTTCGCGACCACCAATCCGTGGATCACGCAGACGTTCACGCCGATGATGATGGCGTACGGCTCCCAGGTGGGCCTTCTCGTGCCCGGTGGGCCAGGTCCCGGGGGAGCGATATCAGTGATGATGGCGCTCGTCGCCGGGCTCCTCGCCGCCATTTTCGTTCTGATCCAGAAGAAGTTGGTGAAGTAGCATGACGACGCTCGACACGAGTCGCATCGGAATAGTCGCGCGCATCAGGACGAGGGCACAACGCGGCGAGAGCGAGTACATTCCGCCACCTCGGTCGCTCATGCCGACCATGACAGCGCGCGTCCTGACAAAGATCCTTCTTCTCGTCGCCGCGGCCTACTTCGTCTTTCCCCTGGTGTGGATGTTGTTCTCGGTGACGAAGACCGACGCCCAGCTGGCCACGACCTTCGGATTCTGGTTCGGTCCGGAGAACCATCTCGTCGCGAACTTCCGGACCCTGAACGCCACCACCAACGGGATGTTCCTCCGCTGGGTCGGCAACTCCGTCTTCTACTCCGTCGCCTCGGCAGTGGGTGGGACGCTCTTCGGAGTCATGGCCGGTTACGCGATCGCCAAGTTCAGGTTCCCGGGCCGCAACCTCGCGTTCGGTGTCATCACCGCCTCGATGCTCCTGCCGACCGGCATCCTGACCGTGCCGCTGGTCTCCTGGTTCCACACGCTCGGGCTGGTCAACACGATCTGGGCCGTCCTCGTCCCGAGCTGTGTCTCCACGATGGGCGTCTTTCTCGGCATGATCTACGTCCGGTCATCCGTGCCCGACGAACTGATCGAGGCCGCCCGGATCGACGGCGCCGGGGAGTACCGGATCTTCTTCACCATGGTGCTGCGCATCATCGCGCCCGCCCTGGTGACGGTCTTCCTGTTCATGTTCGTCGGCACCTGGAACAACTTCCTGCTGCCGCTGATGGTGATCAACGACTCGGAGCTGATGCCCGTGTCGCTCGGGCTGTACGGACTGATCTCGGCGCTCAACACCAGCCGGCCCGCGGTGATCCTCGGTGCCCTGATCGGGATCATCCCGCTGATCATCCTGTTCTTCAGCCTGCAGAAGTACTGGCGCGCAGGCCTGACCTCGGGCGCCGTCAAGATGTGATCCCGCCAGGCGAGAAAGCTGTCCAGGTCGAACGTGTTGGAGGAATGGTCATGCTTGGCAACCACGAGAGCATCGCAGCACCGAGGGGCGTCCTGCCCCCGCGATTTCGCGCCGCCGACGGCGGTGAGGCGGGATCCGTGCGCGTCCCGCTCGACGGCACCTGGCGGTTCCGTCTGTTCGCCGAGGCGGAGACCGGGGTCTCGCCGGCGGACCCCGGCGAGGACTGGGACGCGATCCAGGTCCCCGGGCACTGGCAGCTCGCCGGGGCCCCGGACTCCTGGCCCTACGGCAAGCCGGTCTATACCAACATGCTGTACCCGATCCCGCTCGACCCTCCCCACGTCCCGAGCGCCAACCCGACCGGTGAGTACCGCCGGCACTTCGCAGTTCCGAGGGGGTGGCTGGGCAGCGGCCGGGTCGTTCTTCGGTTCGAGGGCGTCGACTCGTGGTGCGAGATCGCGGTCAACGGCACGGTGCTCGCCCAGTCGCACGGGTCACGGCTGCCGACCGAGGTCGACGTCACGGATGCGGTCGCACACGGAGTGAACCTGCTCGCGGTGCGGGTCACGCAATGGTCGGCCATGACGTATGTCGAGGACCAGGACCAGTGGTGGCTGTCGGGCATCTACCGTCCGGTGACGCTGGAGCACCACCCGGAGGGCGGGATCGGCCATGTCGAGGTCCTCGCCGACTACGACCACACGTCGGGTCACGGAACGCTCCAGGTCGCCGTGGAGGGCTACGACGGGCGCCCGCATCCGGACGCGGTCGTGCGCATCGCGGAGCTCGGCCTGGAGACACCAGCCGGCGACGTCGTCACAGCCGCCGTGGAGCCCTGGAGCGCCGAGGTGCCGCGGCTCTACGACGTGGAGGTCAGGAGCTCGGCACAGACAGTGGTGCTGCGGATCGGGTTCCGGTCGGTGTCCACCGCAGGAGGCGTGCTGACCGTCAACGGCTCCGCGATCAAGCTCTACGGCGTGAACCGGCACGAGTTCGAGCCGGGACGCGGCCGAGCCGTCACCCGCGAGGCGATGCTGGCCGACGTGGTGCTCATGAAGCAGCACAACATCAACGCCGTCCGCACGAGCCACTACCCGCCGCACCCGCACTTCCTGGACCTGTGCGACGAGTACGGGCTGTACGTCATCGACGAGGGCGACATGGAGACCCACGGGTTCGTGTTCGAGGACTGGGTGGGCAACCCGGTGAACGACCCGGCCTGGCGGGACGTGCTCGTCGACAGGGTCCGCCGCATGGTCCGCCGCGACGCCCACCACCCCGGCGTCATCATGTGGTCGCTTGGCAACGAGGCCGACCGTGGCTGCAACGTCGAACCCATGTTCGCCGCCGTCCGTGAGCTCGACCCGACCCGGCCGGTGCACTACGAGGCCGACAAGACCTATGAGTTCAGCGACGTCTACTCGCGCATGTACCCGGACCTCACGGAGCTCCAGGAGATGGCCCGACGGGTCGACGGGCCCCAGCCGGCGGACGGCCCCCTGCCGACGGCGGAGATCTACGCGCGGCGGATGACCCTGCCGTTCCTCCTCTGCGAGTACGCCCACGCCATGGGCAACGGGCCGGGCGGGCTGACCGAGTACGTGGACGTCCTCGACGCCCACGAGCGTGCTGCCGGCGGCTTCATCTGGGAGTGGATCGACCAGGGAATCGCCACGCGGGACGTGGACGGGAACCTGTTCTACGGGTACGGAGGCGACTTCGGCGAGGAGCTGCACGACGGCTCCTTCGTGGCCGATGGGCTCCTCTTCCCGGACCGGACGCCCTCGCCCGGACTGGTGGAGGCGGCCGCGGTGTACGCGCCGGTCAGCATCCGGCAGCGCGCGGACGACGTGCTCACGGTGCGCAACCGGTACGCGTTCCGCACCCTCGAGCACGTCGCCCTGCGCTGGGAGCTCGTCGCCGACGGCGAGACCGTCGCCGAGGGCACGACAGACCTCGCACCGCTGGCGCCCGGTCAGGCGGCGGAGCTGCGCGCCGCGGAGGTCGTCGGAGAGACGAGACTTCCCGCGGAGACCGCCGTGTGGTGGGTGCTGAGCGCGTACTGGCGCCCGGAGGCCCGCCCCGACTGGGCCGCCCCGGAGCACCTGCTCGGGCGGGGCCAGGTGCAGCTGCAGAGCGGCTCACGCCCGCAGGACGCGACGGGGACGATCACGGTCCTGGAGGACGGTTGGCGCGTCGGGCCGCTCCGGCTCGACGGGGCAGGACGGCTCGTCTCCGTCGGCGGCACCCAGGTCTCCCTGGCACGCGTGGACGCCTGGCGCGCGCCGACCGAGAACGACCAGCGCAAGACCTTCACCAGCATCAGCGACCAGAAGGCCTGGGACATCCCGGGTCTGCACCGACTCCACGAGTCGGTCCGTTCGGTCAGCCGAGACGGAGACGCCGTCGTCGTGACCGCGCGCGCCGCCGGAGCGGGGCGCACCCTCGGGTTCGGTGTGCGGTACACCTTCCGGGCCGTCGACGAGAAGACGGCCGACGTGACGGTCGACATCACGCCGCAGGGACTGTGGCCGGGAACCCTGGCCCGCATCGGCTGGCTCCTTGCGCTCGAGCAGCCGGACGCTGCCTCCGTGGACATCGCATGGACCGGCCAGGGCCCCGGCGAGTCGTACGCCGACTCCTCGCGGGCGGCCCGCATCGGCCGGTGGCGGCACACCGTGGAGCAGTGGCAGACGCCGTACCTGAACCCGCAGGAGAACGGAGCGCGACGCGGGGTCACCGAGGCGACGTTCTCCCTCGACGCCGGCCCGCTGACCCTGGCCGGCACCGAGTCCACCGTCGGCGGGCGGACCACCGACGGCGTGACGCTCACGGCACGCCCCTGGTCGGACCAGGCGCTCGCGACGGCCCGGCACCCGAACGAGCTCGAGGCCGACGGGCTGCTGTGGCTTCACGTCGACGCGGCCGTCCACGGACTGGGTACCGCCGCGCTGGGACCGGCCCCGACTCCCGGCACGGGCCTGTGGCCGACGCCGGCCACCGTTCAGCTGCGCATCACAGCCGGCTGAGCACTGCCCAGCCGACCCCTTCACATCGGACGACAACATGCCTTCTCAACAAATTTGGTTCGACGCGCCTGCTCACGTCTGGACCGAGGCCCTGCCCCTCGGGAACGGGCGTCTCGGTGCCATGGCGTTCGGCGGCGTCGTCGACGACAGGTTCCAGCTCAACGAGGACAGTGCCTGGTCGGGAGCACCGGCGTCGGCGGGAGGTGCTCCGGGTCTGGCGGGCGACGACGGTCCCGCGGTGCTGGCTGAGGCCCGGGCGCTGGTCGCCGCGGGTGCGGTCCGGGCGGCCGAAGAGGTCGTCAAGCGGCTGCAGCGCGGTCACTCGCAGGCGTACCAGCCCGTCGGCGACCTGTGGATCCGTTCCCGTGCGGCGGCCCACCCGGCCGGGTCTCGTCCCGAGGGGTACCGGCGCTGGCTCGACCTCGCGACGGCGACCACCGGTCAGCAGTGGCGGTCGGGGGCCATGAGCGTCACGCAAGAGGCGATGATCAGCCATCCCCATCAGGTGCTGGCCATCAGACGGCGCAGCGTCGGTGGTCTTCTCGACCTGGAGGTCGGACTGGCAGGTGCGCATCCCTCGCCGGAGCTGCTCGTCGGGACGGGCACGGCGCTGCTGGTGCAGCGGCTGCCGTCCGACGTGTTCCCCCCGCACGAGAAGGTGCCTGAGCCGGTCGTCTACGACGACGCACCCGGTGCTTCTGCCACCGTCGTGACAGGGATGCGCCTCCTGACCGACGGCGTCACCAGCGTCGAGGCCGGTGGCTTACGCGTCACCGGTGCGACCGAGGTGGTGGTGCTGCTCGCCGTCCATACCGACGTCGACGTGACGTCGGTGGTCCCCGTGCCGCTCCGCGGAGACCGGGAGCGCCTGGCCGCGTCGGTTCGTGCGACGCTCGACGCCGCGGCGGAGCTGCCCTTCGACGAGCTCCGCGGAGCCCACGTCACCGACCACGCGAGGATGTACGGCAGGGTCGAGCTCGACCTGCACGAGCCGGCCGGCGTCGCGGGGCTGACCACTCCTGCGCGGCTCGAGCGGTCTGCCGCGTCCGGCGACGACCCCGCACTCGCCGCACTCGCCTTCCGGTACGGGCGGTACCTGATGATCGCCGGCTCTCGCCCCGGCACCGTGCCGCTGAACCTGCAAGGGATCTGGAGCGACGCCGTCCGCCCTCCGTGGAGCTCGAACTTCACGACCAACATCAACCTGCAGATGAACTACTGGCCGGCCCACCCGGCGAACCTGGACGAGTGCGCGGCACCCCTGCACGCGTTCCTGCGCCGTCTCCAGGCTCGCGGTGCGGTCGTCGCGCGGGAGATGTACGACGCCGACGGCTGGGTGGTCCACCACAACGCCGACCTGTGGGGCTTCGCCTGGCCGGTGGGGGAGGGCACCCTCGATCCTCGGCACGCCGCCTGGCAGCTCGGCAGCGTCTGGCTCGCCCAGAGCATCTGGGAGCACCATGCCTTCACCGGCGACATCGACCAGCTGCGGCACATGTGGCCCGTGCTTCGCGGCGCCGTCCAGTTCGGACTCGACTGGCTCGTTCCCGACGGACGCGGGGGCTTGATGACCAGCCCGTCGACCAGCCCCGAGAACACCTACCTCCTGCCCGACGGGTCACCGGCGGCTCTCACCGTGAGCACAACCGCCGACATGGCGCTCCTGCAGGAGCTGTTCCAGCAGTGCCTGGCCGCCATGGACGTGTTGGACGTGGAGGACGACGAGCTCGCCGCCACGGTGCGCGATGCGCTCGCGCGCCTTCCGCGACCACGCGTCATGCCGGACGGAAGGTTCGCCGAGTGGCCCACCGACGTGGCCGACGCCGAACCCGACCACCGTCATCAGAGCCACCTCGTCGGGCTCTACCCGGGCACCAGCATCAACATCGACCGACGCCCCGACCTGGCGGCTGCCGCGCGAGCCAGCCTGACGGCGAGAGGCCCGGAGTCCACGGGCTGGGCACTGGCCTGGCGGCTCGCGCTGCGCGCACGACTGCGTGACCCGCAGGGTGCGGAGGCATGTCTCGCGGCCTACCTGCGACCCACCCCGGCTGTGCCACCGGGACAAGTCGTCTCCGAAGGAGGCGGCGTCTACCCGAACCTGTTGTGTGCCCACCCTCCCTTCCAGATCGACGGCAACTTCGGCTTCGTGGCCGGCGTCGTCGAGCTCCTGCTGCAGTCCCACCAGGGCGAGCTCCACCTCCTGCCGTGCCTGCCCGAGACCTGGCGGGACGGAGCAGTGCGGGGCCTGCGGGCGCGAGGCGGGATCGAGGTTGATATCGAGTGGCGCGACGGTGTGCTGGCCGAGGCACGACTGCGTGCGGACCGTGACTCGGTGGTGCGGGTCCGTACGGCCGGGGAGGTGGTGAGCATCGCTCTCGCTGCGGGCCGGCGCGTCGGGCTGGACGCGCGTCTCCAAGAACTTGCAGGTCAGGGACAGAACGCGCAGTTCAACGTCTGACTCCGAGTACGTCCTCGCGCGTCGCCGCGTCGTCCGCCGTGCTCGGGTCGTCGCCCCTGCTCGGGCCGTCGAGGAGCGCGTCGTCGGCCGCGGGCTCGGCACGGTCGCGCAGAGAGACGGCGCCGATCGCGAGCGTGAGGAACCCGGCGGCGGCGAGCAGGGCGCCGCCGGTCCCGGCCAACGACTGGACGAGCACGAGCACCGCGATCCCAACCGAGGCGCCGAGCTGCACCGAGGTCTGCACGACGCCCGAAGCGGCGCCCGCGAACCGGGGCGCGACGGAGGTCATGACGGTGAGGTTCACGCCGAAGTACACGACGCCCGCACCGAACCCGGTCGTCGCCATGCCTGCGATGAGCAGGCCGGAGGCGGTGCCGGAGGGCGCGGCGACCGCGAGGACCACCATCCCGACGGTGGCGAGGCCGAGCCCTGTGCGCAGCACGGCACGCACGCCGAACGCCCGCACCAGCCGGCTCGCCGACAGGGCGCTCGCGAGCTGCGGCGCGGTGAACACGATGAAGAGCGAGCCGATCGCTATGGGGGCGAGCCCGAGTCCGGTGCCGAACAGCTGCGAGAGGAAGAACACCACGCCGGTGAGGGCGCCCGCCGCGAGACCGTTGGCGAGGAACGCGCCCACGATGCTCCGGCGTGCGAACAGCTCCAGGGGCACCAGCGGCTCGGCCGCGGACCGCAGGCGCAGGACCAGCCCGACGATCGCGACCACGGAGACGGCGAGGCTGACCACGACCGCCGGGCCGAAGCGGTGCGTGCCCGCGAGTTGGACGAACGCCAGCACGACGCCCACGGTGCCCGCGATGGTGAGCGCGGCGCCCACGAGGTCGAGCCGGTGGCGGTCGGGTGAACGCAGGGCGGGCACGAAGAAGGGGGTCAGCGTGAGCAGCGCGACGCCGAGCGGCACGTTGAGCCAGAAGACCCAGCGCCAGTCCAGCCACTGCACGATCACGCCGCCCAGGATCATCCCGAGCGAGAAGCCGACCCCGAGCACGACGCTGAACCAGCTGAGCGCCTTGGTCCGTGCGTGGCCCGTGAAGGTGTGCGTGACGATCGCGAGCACCGCGGGCGATGCCACGGCCCCACCCACGCCCTGCAGGGCGCGCGCCGCGACGAGAGAGCTGGGGTCCCAGGCGAGTGCTGCGGCGCCCGAACCGATCGTGAAGACGGCCAGGCCGAGCAGCAGGGTCCGGCGTCGCCCGATCACGTCGCTCAGCCGGCCGCCCACGATGAGCAGTCCGCCGTAGGTGAGCAGGTAGGCGTTGACGACCCAGG
This sequence comes from Promicromonospora sp. NPDC057488, assembly GCF_042802395.1. Taxonomy (NCBI): domain Bacteria; kingdom Bacillati; phylum Actinomycetota; class Actinomycetes; order Micrococcales; family Promicromonosporaceae; genus Promicromonospora; species Promicromonospora sp. NPDC057488. Next base: position 11,600 of record NZ_JBHVEG010000112.1, on the reverse strand, counting down.
AGAGGGTCGCGGCATCGAAGCCGAGGTCCGTCTGGATGCGGGTGAGGGCGACGTTGACGATCGCGGTGTTGATGGTGACGACGAGCGTCGTCGCCAGGACGACGGGCAGGAACGCCGCTGACGGCGGGTGGTCGGCGGCGGGCGGGGGCACGGACATGGTGAGCTCTCCAGGCAGTTAAACGGACGCTACGTCCGCCTAGCCTATGTGGACGTAGCGTCCGCTTGTCAAGTATGGTCGGACCATGGCATCCGACCGGCCCCTGCGTGCCGATGCACGGCGCAACGCGCTCCTCGTCATCGAGGCGGCGCGCACCCTCTTCGCCGAGCGTGGGGTCGATATCCCGATGGAGGACGTCGGGCGGGCGGCCGGGGTCGGCAAGGGCACGCTGTACCGGCGGTTCCCGACGAAGGACCACCTCATCGCCGCGGTGAGCCGCGACCGGTTCGACCGCCTGACCGCCGCGGCCGGCGAGCTCGCGGCGGAGTTCCCCGACCCCGTCGACGCGCTCGGCGCGTGGCTGCGGGACTACGACCGCAGCGCACAGCAGTACCGGGGGCTGCGGGCGGTCGAGAGCGCCGGCATCGCCGACGCGGGTTCGGCGATCTTCACCGACTGCGCGCCGATGAAGGAACGTGCGGGCGTGCTCCTCGCGGCCGCCCAGGCGGTCGGTGGCGTGCGTGCCGACGTCGAGATCACGCCGTTGCTGAGCCTCGTCGCGTCGCTGCCGGACGCGTTCCGAGCCCCCGACGGGTCGAGCCTGCTGCTGCCGGTGGTCCTGCGCGGCATCGCAGGGGTCCGCGCGGGGTAGGTCCACCCCGGCCCCGTGCCGCACGGAGAGGCGAGTGGCTCACACCGCCTGAGCCGCCTCCGCCCGGGCGTCGAGCATCCGGGCGTCGAGCATCCGCACGGTGGCGTCGACGGACCCGAGGGTGGCGGCGTCGTGGGAGACCAGCAGGGTCGCCGCCCCGGTCTCGCGCGCCAGGCCGGTGATCAGCTCGACCACGTGGGTGCCGCGCTCGTGGTCGAGGGCCGACGTCGGCTCGTCGACGAGGAGCACCTGCGGGCGGCCGACGAGCGCCCGCGCGATCGCGACCCGCTGCCGCTGCCCGCCGGACAGCCGCGCCGGCCGTCGGTCGTGCAGGCCGGCGAGCCCGACGGCGTCCAGCAGCTCCAGGGAGCGTGCGCGCACGCTCGCGGGCCGGTGCCCGCGGAGGTGGGCGTGCAGCTCGAGCTGTTCGAGCGCGGTGAGCGAGCCGAGCAGGTTGGGCGACTGGAAGACCATGCCGATCCGCTCGAGCCGCACGCGGGTCGCGTCCACCACGGTCGTGGTGGGCGTGAACACCGTCTCGTCGCCGATCGCGACCGTGCCGCGGCTGGGCGGGGTCAGCCCGGCGGCCACCGCCAGCAGGCTGGACTTCCCGGCCCCGGAGGGACCGAGCAGGGCCGTGGTGGTTCCGGCGGGGATCCGGAGGTCGACGTCGTCCACCGCGGTGAGCGTGCTGTCGCCGTCGGGGTAGACGAGGGTGATGCCGTCCAGGCGCAGGTCCATGGGTTTCTCCTTCAGGGGTGGGTGGGGTGGGCCGCGTGCCCGGTCAGCGGGCGGCGAGGGCGGCGTGCGGGTCGACGCGTGCGACACGCGCCACGGCGACGCCCGCGCCGACGAGCCCGAGCAGGATGAGACCGCCGGCGGGCACCAGGGTCGTCGCGGTGGTCAGGACGACCGGGACGGCGTCGGGCAGCAGGGCGGCGCCGGCGGCGGTGAGCCAGGTGCCGACCGCGACGCCGCCGACCAGCAGCACCGCGGCCTGCCCGAGCGCGTCCCGCAGCAGGTAGCGGGTGGAGGCGCCGAGCGCCTTGAGCACGGCGACGTCGCCGGTGCGGCTGATGGTCCAGACGGTGAAGAACGCGCCGACCACCAGGGCGGAGATGACGAGGAGGAAGACCTGCATCGTCGTCAGCGAGGTGTTCTCGCCCACGAAGGAGGACACCGCCGACCGGGCGTCCGACGTGGTGACGGTGGTGGTCCCGAGGGAGTCGTCCCCGGCGGCGAGGTCCGTCCCGCCGGTGCCGGAGGTCGTCAGCGCGACCACCGTCGCGACCGCGCCGTCCGCCGGCGCCGCCGGCCCGCGGGCGCCGACGGCCTGCCAGTCCTCCAGCGTGGTCCAGACCACGGGCGTGTGCGAGAACGACTGGTCCGCGTCGACGGTCCGCGCGACCGTCAGCCGCTGCCCGCCGAGCGTGACCGTGTCACCGGGGCCGACGTCGAGCGCGTCGGCGGCGCCCGGGGTGAGCACCACCGTGCCAGGCGCGACGTCGGCGTCCCCGGCGTCCCCGGGCACGAGGTCCGTCTCCGGAGCCACGCCGAGCGCGGTGACCGCCGCGGTGGTGCTGCCCGACTCGGCGCGGGTGGTCGCCACCCCCAGCGGCTCGGCGGACGCGATGCCCGGCTCTCCGGCCCACCCCTCCCACTGCTCCTGGGTGACGCGGGACGCCGTGAACTCGGGGGAGTCGCCCGCGGCCGGCATCGAGAACGCCAGGTGGTCGGCGGGCAGGTCGGTCACGGCCGACGTCGACTCCCGCGCCAGCCCCGCCGTGAGGGAGGCCAGGAAGGTCACGAGAAAGGTGATGAGCACGATCACCACGGACATGAGGACGAAGCGTCCACGAGCATGCTTGAGATCGCGCAGGGCGACGAACACGAGATTCCTCCACAACGGTTGCCGGTACGGGTACCAGCCTCCGCGCCGGGCGGACGGCGGTCATCGGCGGCGGGGGTGATCGCGGGCCGCCGAACGATGGACCGGCGGATCAACCTTTCGGACGATGCGCGGACCTACCGCCTGGCTATCGTGGACGGGTGACCCGCCCTTCCCCGTCCGCGGCGACCTCGTCCCCGGCGACGCGCGGCCTCGTCGTCGGGCTCGACCTCCTGCTGGTGGTCCTCGTGGTCATCGCCGTGGTCCAGGCCCCGCCGGGAACCGGGTTGCCCGCGGCGCTCGCGGGCGGCGTGCTCCTGGCCGGCTATGTCGTGGGACGGGCCCTGGTGCGGGTGCACGAGCGGTCCGTGGACACACCCCGGGGCCGCTGGTGGCCCGACGTCGCCTGGATCGCCGGCCTGACCGCCCTGTGGGTGGTGCTGCTGTGGCTGTCCCCGGCGGCCCTGTGGGTGGCGTTCCCGCTCATGATCCTGCAGATGCACGTCCTCGGGCCCCGCCGGGGCGTCGCCGCGGTCGTCCTGACCGCGGTCGTGACCGTCGCCGACGGCCTCCTGACCCGGACCGGGCCGGGCGAGCCGTGGACCGGGTACGTCCTGGGGCCCCTGCTCGGGGCGGCCGTCGCCGTGGGCGTGGTGCTCGGCATCGAGGCGTTCGTCCGTGAGGCGCAGAGCCGGCAGCGCACCGTGGACGAGCTGACCCGGGCCCGCCGCCACCTCGCCCAGGCCGAGCGGGAGCGAGCGGTCACGGACGAGCGCGCCCGCCTGGCCCGCGACATCCACGACACCCTCGCGCAGTCGCTGTCCGCGATCGAGCTCCTGCTGCGCGCGGCGGAGGACGCGGTGGGCTCCGACGAGGAGAGGGCGCGCGCCCTCGTCGGCCAGGCCCGGTCCGCCGCGCGCGACGGCCTGGCGGAGGCCCGGCGCGTGGTGCAGGACCTGACGCCCGCCGACCTCGACCGCACCACCCTGCTGGGGGCGCTGCGCCGGGTCGCCGAGCGCACGGCGGCCGGTCGCGACGGCACCGGGGCGCGCCCCCTGGCGGTCACCGTGCAGACCGGCGGCACCCCGCGACCCCTGCCCGTGCCGCTGGAGACCGCGCTGCTGCGCATCGCCCAGTCCGCGCTCGCCAACGTCGACGAGCACGCCGGCGCCTCCCGCGCGGAGGTCACGCTGACCTACGCGCCCGAGACCGTCACCCTGCGCGTCGCGGACGACGGCGTGGGCCTCGGCCCGGCGGGCGCGGTTCCGGCGGCGACGACGACGGCGGCGGCCCCGGCCGCGGGGTCCGGCGGGCGCGGCTTCGGCCTCCCCGCGATGCGCTCCCGGGTGCGGGAGCTGGGCGGCGAGCTCGCGCTGGAGGGGCCGGCCGGCGCGGGGACGGTCCTCACGGTGACGCTGCCCGTCCGCGCGGGGGAGGATGCCCGATGATCGACGTCGTCGTCGCCGACGACCACCCCGTGGTCCGCGCCGGGCTGCGCGCCGTGATCGACGGCCAGCCGGACATGCGCGTCGTCCACGAGGCGGCCACCGCCGAGGACCTGCTGCGCTGGCTCGACGGCGGGTGCCGGGCCGACGTCGTCCTGCTCGACCTGCGGTTCGGCGACACCCGGATGAGCGGCGCGGAGGCCACCGGGAGCGTCGTCCGGCGGCACGCTACGCCCGTGCTCGTGGTCACGACCTACGGGACCGACGCCGACATCCTGGCGGCCGTGGAGGCGGGCGCGACCGGCTACCTGCTCAAGGACGCGCCGACCGAGGAGCTCGCCCGGGCGATCCGTTCCGCCGCCGCGGGGGAGGTCGCGCTCGGCGCGGACGTGCAGCGGCGGCTGCTGGGCCGCGTGCGTACCCCCGCCGAGACCCTCAGCGGGCGTGAGCTCGAGGTGCTGCGGCTGGTCGCGGCGGGGCGCTCCAACGACGCCGTCGCCCGCGAGCTGTTCGTCTCGGTGGCGACGGTGAAGTCGCACCTCGCGCACATCAACACCAAGCTCGGTACCCAGTCCCGGACCGAGGCGGTGGCCACGGCCCGGGAGCGCGGGATGCTCTGACCCCGCGCCGAGCCGGCGGGCAGCACGCGACAACGGTCGCGGCCACCCGCCGGCGGGGTCCCTGAGCCCTGACGCCGCTAGCGGCGCACGGGGTGCTGCCGCTCGAGGGAGGCGCCCTCGACGTCGACGTCGGGCAGGAGGCGGTCGAGCCAGCGGGGGAGCCACCAGGCGCTGTTGCCGAGCAGGTGCATGAGCGCGGGCATGAGGAGCATGCGGACGACGAACGCGTCGACCAGCACCCCGAACGCGAGGCCGAACCCGACCGACCGGATCATGGCGGACTCGGCGAACACGAAGCCGCCGAAGACCGAGACCATGATCAGGCCCGCGGCGATCACGACCGAGCGGCCCGCCCGGAACCCGCGGGCGACGGCGAGCCGGGCCGGGGCACCGTGCACGTAGGCCTCGCGCATGCCGGTGGCGAGGAAGAGCTGGTAGTCCATGGCCAGCCCGAACAGGATGCCCACCAGGATGATCGGCAGGAACGACAGGATCGGCCCGGTGCTGTCCAGGCCGATCAGGCTCGCCCCGAAGCCCTGCTGGAAGACGGCGGTGATCGCGCCGTACGTGGCGAACAGCGACAGGACGAAGCCGCCGGTCGCGATCAGGGGCACCAGGATCGAACGGAAGACCAGCACCAGGATCAGCAGCGACAGGCCCACCACCACGAGCAGGTAGAGCGGCAGCGCGTCGTTCAGGCTCTCGGAGATGTCGATGTTGATCGCGGCCTGGCCGGCGATGCCGAGTGCCGCCTGGCCGCCGTCCTCCAGGGCGACGGGCGGCAGGTCGCGCAGGTCGCGCACGAGCTGCTCGGTGGTCTCGCTGTTGGGGCCGTCGGCCGGCACCACCTGGAAGGCGGTCAGCGAGCCGTCGTCGGAGGTCGCGGCCGGGGCGACGGCGGCGACGTGCTCGACGTCTGCGAGGGCCGAGCCGATCGCGAGCTGCGCCTCGGTCTGCTGGGTGTCGTCGAGGCCGGCCGGGAGGTCGGCCGAGACGATGAGGCGACCGTTGGCGCCCGCACCGAACTCGTCGGCGGTGATCGTGTAGGCGCGCTCGGCGAGCGAGCCGGCCGGCTCGGACGAGCCGTCCGGCAGGCCGACCCGCATCGACAGCGCGGGGATCGCCAGCGCGAGCAGGCCGACCACCGTCAGCACCGTCGTCAGGACCGCCCGGCCGGTGGACATCTCCCGGACGTGCGCGACGGCCTCGTCCTGGCCCGCGGTGGCGCGCCGGGCGCGGCGGCTGAGGATGCGCTCGCCGACCAGGCCCAGCAGCGCCGGGGTCAGCGTGATCGCGATGAGCACGGCGATGGCCACGCAGGCCGCACCCACGGTGCCCATGAGGCCCAGGAACGGGATACCGGTGATGTTGAGCGCGAGCAGCGCGACGACGACAGTGCTGCCCGCGAAGACGACCGCCGTGCCCGAGGTGCCGTTGGCCAGCCCGATCGACTCGCGCACGTCGGCGCCGTGCAGCAGCTGCTTGCGGTGCCGGTTGAGGATGAACAGCGCGTAGTCGATGCCGACGGCCAGGCCGAGCATGAGGCCGAGGACGGGAGTCACGGAGGCCATCTCGATCACGCCGGAGAACGACAGGGCGCCGAGCGCGCCGATGCCCACGCCCGTCAGCGCCGTCACGATCGGGATGCCGGCGCCCACGACGGTCCCGAGCATCACCAGCAGCACGATCGCGGCGACGACCAGGCCGGCGACCTCACCGGGCCCGACCAGGCTCGGCACGCCCTGCGAGATGTCGGAGGAGACGGCGACCTCGACGCCGTCCACGGGCGTGCCGGTGAAGTGGTCGACGACCGCCGTCTTGGACGCGTCCTGCAGCTCCAGCCGCGGCTCGGTGAAGGCAATGTTGACCTGCGCGGCCGCACCGTCCTCCGACACCACGCGGATGTCGCGGGCCAGGTCGAGCAGCGCGGCGCCGGTCGCCAGCTCCTGGGCGTTGCGCTCCAGCTCCGCCAGGCCGTCGTCGAGCTCCTCCTGTCCCTGGCGCAGCTCGTCGCGTCCGTCGTCGAGCTGCGCCTGCTGCGCGTCGAGCTCGCCCTGCTGCGCGTCGAGCTGGCCGGTCGCGAAGCCCGCGGCCTCGGCCTGCGCGCGTCCCTCGTCGAGCTGGGCCTGGCCGTCGTCGAGCTGCTGCTGTCCGGCGTCGAGCTCCTCCGCGCCCCGGTCCAGCCGCTCCTGCCCGTCCGCCAGCTCCTGCCGGCCGTCCGCGATCTGCGCCTCGCCGTCCTCGAGCTCGGCGACCTGGTCGGCGCGCTCCGACTCGGCGGCGAAGGGGTCCACGACCTGCGCGACGTCGGGCAGGTCGCCCGCGTCGTCGGCCAGGGCGCTGATCTGGTCCTTCTGGGCGTCGGTGAACGCCGACCCGTCGGTGGTGGCGAACACGATCGTGCCCGAGGCCCCGGCGAGGTCGGGCAGCGCCGTCTCCAGCTCCTCGACCACCTCGGAGGAGGGCAGCCCGGGCACGTCGAAGCTGGTCGCGAGCTCGCCGGACCAGGCGGCGAACGCCCCGACGGTGCCGGCGAGCACGAGCACCCAGGCGCAGATCACCGCCCACGCGCGGCGTGCCGCGCCCTTGCCCAGCCGGTACAGCAGTTCCGCCATCGGTCTCTCCTCAAGTTCCAGTGGTCGAGCGCGATCAAGAATACGCGACGTTGCGTCTCGTTAATGCGCCCGTAGGATCGGGGGATGACGGAAGCGGAAGCGGTACCTCGACGACGAGGCGCCGCGCGCAGCGAGGCCGCCCGGCGGGCCATCCTCCGGGCGGCCTCGACGCTGTTCGCGACGCGGGGGTACGACCACCTGACCATCGAGGGGATCGCGGCCGAGGCCGGCGTCGCCAAGCAGACGATCTACCGGTGGTGGCCCTCCAAGGGTTCCGTCGTGGCGGAGGCGCTGCTGGAGGGCGAGCTGCTGCCGGGGCACTTCGAGGTGCCGGACACCGGCGACGTGCGGGCCGACCTCACGGCGTGGTTCGAGGACCTCTCGCGGTTCGTCGACGACCCGGACAACAGCCCGTTCATCCGGTCGCTCGTCGCGGCGGCGGCCGAGAACGGGGACATCGGCGCGCGGCTCGACGACGCCCTCGGCGGGTCGGAGCTCACGACCCGGGTCCAGGCCGCCGCGGCGTCCGGCGAGATCTGGGCGCAGACGCCGGTCCAGGAGGTGGTCGACGCGCTCGTCGGCGCCGTCGTGACCCGTGCGCTGCGCCGGGTGCCGTCGGCGCCGGAGAGCGCCCGCGCCCTGGTCGACCTGCTGCTGCGCTGACGGCGCGATCGCAAAAGTGCTTTGCAAAAGCTCTTTGCGGTCGTAGCGTGAGCGCATGACCGAGCACGAGGCCTGGCCGCCGCCCTGGTTCGACCCGGAGCGTTACGCGACGCTGACCCCGCACAACGTGCAGGCGCTGGCGCACCCGATCCGGTTCGCGCTGCTCCGGCTGCTGCGCGAGGACGGACCGGCGACGGCGTCGGGCCTGGCGCAGCGGGTGGGGCACTCCAGCGGCGTGACGAGCTACCACCTGCGCACGCTCGCGGACGCCGGGCTCGTGGTCGAGGACGAGGAGCTCGGCAACCGGCGCGACCGCTGGTGGAAGGCGGCGCACGAGAACGTCACCTTCACGCTGCGCGTGCCCGACCAGCAGGGCGACGCCGAGCAGCTCGAGACCGCGGCGCGGTACCTGCGCATGGTCGCCCAGGTGGGGCACGAGCGGGTGCTGGGCTACGTGAACGGCCTGCCCGAGCGGGGCGAGGAGGTCGCGGAGCTGCCCTGGCAGCTCGGCTACATCGACCTGTCGCTCACGTACGCCGAGGCCCGCGAGCTCTCGGCGCGTGTGGTCGAGGCGGTCGCCGCGTTCCGCCGGGACCAGTCCGGCCGGGCCCGCGGCCCGGGCGGCCCGGACGCGGACGGACCCGAGCGGCACCGGGCGGTGTTCCAGTACCAGCTCCTGCCGGACGACGACGACGCCGCGGGCGCCGCGGGGGCACGCGAGTGACCGCCGCCGAGCCGACGACGGCCGAGGTCGCGACGCCGCGCCGCCGGCTTCCGCTGGCCGCGGTGCTGGCGGCCTACGTCGTCTCCGTGACCTGCACGGCCGTGTCGGCCCTCGCGATCCCGTGGTTCGTGCTGACCACCACGGGGAGCGCGGCGCAGACGGGGCTCGTCGTGACGGCCGAGATGGCGCCGTACGTGCTGATGCAGGCCACCGCGGGCCCGGCGGTGGAGCGCTTCGGGCCGCGGCGGTCGAGCTGGTCGGCCAACCTGGCCGCCGGCGTGGCGCTGCTCGTCGTCCCCGTGCTCTACGTCAACGGGCACCTCGGGTTCGGCGCACTGCTCGCGGTCATCGCCTGCGCCGGCGCGTTCCGCGGCGTGGCCGACTGCGGCAGCGCCCCGCTCGTCCCCGCCGTCGCCCGCCTGGCCGGCGTGCCGCTCGAACGGGCGGCCGGGCTGCACTCCTCGGCCAGCCAGGGCGGCCAGCTCGTCGGCGCGCCGCTCGCCGCCGTCCTCCTGACGGTGGTCTCCCCGCCGACCGTCCTGATCGTGAGCGGGGGAGCGTTCTTCGTCGCCGCGCTGCTCGTCGCCCTGTGCGTCCCGCGCACCGTCGGCGCCCCGGCGGTGCGGGACGAGGTCGCGGACCCCTACCTGCGCCGGCTCGGCGCCGGCCTCGCCTTCCTCACGCGCGACCGGGTGCTGCTGGGGGTGGTCGTGATGGTCGCCGTCGGCAACCTGCTGAACGCCGGGCTCGGCAGCGTCTACCTGCCGTCCTGGGTGCGGGAGCACGATCTGTCGGTGGCCGCCGTCGGGACCGTGGCCGGCGGGTTCTCGCTGGGCGCCCTGGCGGGGAGCCTGATCGGGGCATGGGTGGCGCCGCGGGTGAACCGCTGGGCGCTGTACTCCTTCGGGTTCCTGTTGGGCGGCGCGCCGTGGTTCTTCGCGCTCGCGGTGAGCGACGAGGTGGTGCCCGTGCTGGCGGTGGTGGTGCTCTGCGGGATCGCGATGGGCGGCATCAACCCCGTGCTGGGCGCGGTGCAGTACGAGCGCATCCCGACCGAGATGCTGCCGCGGGTGCTGGGGGCGGTGAAGTCCCTGGCGTGGCTGGGGCTGCCGCTCGGGCCGCTGGTGGCGGGCGTGCTCGTCGACGGGGTCGGGCTGGTGCCCACCCTTCTCGCCGTGGGGGTGGCGTACGGGGCCCTGACGCTGACGCCGTTCGTGGTGCCGACGTTCCGGCTGCTGAATGGCGCCGCGCCTACCGGACCTCGCCCGCCGTCGGCCTGACGGCCGGCGTCAGACCAGGGTCCGCTGAGCCCATGTCCGGAAGTCCGTGGTGGGCAGGCCGAGGGCCCGGACGTGCTCCGGCCGGGCGGGCGTGCCGTTCGCGTTGATCCGCTCGACGCCGTTGACCATGGCGGGCAGCATGCCGCGCTCGACGGCCTCCTGCGGGGTGAGCACGGGGGCGCTGACCGGGCGACCCGTGACCTCGCCCAGGATCTCGGCGGTCTCGGTCATCGTCAGCATCTCGCCGGCGAGCTCGACCTCCATGCCGTCGAGCCGGCCGGGCTCGGTGAACGCGATCGCAGCGGCCTCCCCGATGTCGTCGACGGCGATCCAGGGGATCCGGGTGTCCGCGGCGAAGCCGGTGATGATCGTGCCGCTGGACCAGTCGCCGAACAGGTAGGACCAGCCGGTCAGGTTCTCCATGAAGGTCGCCGGCTTGAGGACCGTCCAGTGCTCGAAGCCGCCGGTGCGTACCGCCTCGTCGACGGCGTCCTTGCTCTCCCAGTAGTGCCTGTCCCAGCGGCCCTCGGACCAGCCGGGCTGGGCGCGGGCGAACTCTCCGGCGCCGGAGACGCTGCTGTGCACGACGTGCGAGACGCCCGCCTTGCGCGCGGCCTCGACGACGTTGCGGCCCCGGGTCACCTCCGCGTCGCCCTCCAGGTTCGTGACATCGGGGAACGGGATGGAGAACACGCCGTCCGCTCCCTCTGCCGCCGCGAGCAGCGACGCGGCGTCGTCCAGGTCACCGACGACCAGGTCGGCTCCCCGTTCTTCCAGGGCCTTCGCCCGGTCGGAGCGCGTGTCGCGGACCAGGGCGCGGACCGGGACCCCGCGGTCGAGCAGCGCCCGGGCGGTCGCCCCGCCCTGGTTGCCCGTCGCGCCGATGACCAGAACCGTCATGCTGCCTCCAAAGCTAAGTGGGGTGTCGCCCCGTTTACTGGTTCGGCTAACATATGGGGGACCACCCCACTTTGGCAACGGCGGATCATGAGAGCTGACGCACAACGCAACTACTCACGCATCGTGAGCGCGGCCTCCGAGGCGATCGCGCGCGACGGCGCCGACGCGTCGCTCGAGGCGATCGCACGGTCGGCAGGGGTGGGCTCGGCCACGCTGCACCGGCACTTCCCGTCGCGCTGGTCGCTGCTCGAAGCCGTCTTCCGCGACCGCATCGAGGGCCTGTGCGCCCGCGCGGAGGAGCTGCGGACCGCGCCGGACGCCCTCGAGGCGCTGAGCACCTGGCTCCGGGACGTGGCCGCGTACTCGACGACGACCCGCGGTCTGGCGGCGTCGATCCTGAACGCTCCGGCGGAGGAGAGCGACTCCTGCGGGGCGACGCTCGCCGCGGCGGGCGAGCCGTTGCGCCGCCGCGCGGTGGACGAGGGCGCCGTGCGCCCCGACGTCGCGATGGCCGACCTGCTGACCCTCGTCAACGCGATCTCGCTCGCCGCGCAGGAGGCCGGCGCGGCCGAGGCGGAACGGCTGGTCACGCTGGCCCTGGAGGGAGTCCGCCCGCGAGTGTCGAAGGTGGGGGCCGGGAGCTGAGGCTCCCGGCC
>NZ_JBHVEG010000111.1:0-20387 GCF_042802395.1 Promicromonospora sp. NPDC057488 | reverse complement strand
CGTCGGGGCCGAGTACGGCGTGCCGTCCCAGCGCTCGACGGCGATCCAGGACAGGCCCCAGGCGATGGCCAGGGCCACCGCCACGGGCCCGCCGCCCCGCACTGCCAGGGTGACGCCGATGACGCCGACCACCACGAGGACGCCGACGGCCCACCAGTCGGCGGCGATCCCGGCGCCGTCGAACCCGGCGCTGGTCAGGGCCGCCGCGATGTTGGCCGCCGTGGCCACGCAGACCCAGCCGAGGTAGACGCCCAGCACGCCGTCGACCAGGACCCGGTCGAGCACCCCGGCGGCGCGGGTGCGCAGCAGGATCAGGAAGACCCGGACGAGCAGCGTGAGCAGCGCGGCGATGACCAGCACGCTCACCCAGAGCCACCCGGCCTGGACCACGAGGATCCACGTCGCGTTGAGCAGCATGGTGCCGGCGACCGGGAGCCGCAGGCGGCGCTGGCGCTCCTGCGCCGCCTGCGTCGGCGCGTCGAACCACTGCAGCAGCGTGTACCCGGCGAGCCCGACGTAGACGACGGTCCACACCGAGAACGCCGCGGACGCCGGGGCGAGCAGCGTGGCGTCGGTGTCCAGCGCTCCCCCGGCGGCCGCGTTGACGGACGTGCCACCGAACACGCCTACGCCGATCATGGAACCGATGACGCAGACCACGAAACTGACGGTGACGACGATCCGCCGGACCAGGTCGTGCGACGTGCTCTGTGCCATGGAGCCCTCCTCGGGACGGGCCGGGCGGCCCCCTGTACCTGCCCCAGCAGGCAACCGCCCGGCGAATATGCCTAGCCTATCTAGTAAATCGCTCGGCTTCCTGTTTTGGAGAAAGGTTGGTGTCCTCACATGTCCCGAGTACTCGTCACCGGAGCCACCGGATACATCGGCGGGCGGCTCGTGCCCGAGCTGCTGGCCGCCGGGTACGACGTGCGCGTGCTGGCCCGGCACCCCGAACGGATCGCCTCGCGCGACTGGTCCGGCGACGTCGACGTGGTCGAGGGCGACGCCACCTCGCGCGCCGACCTGCGGCGGGCGCTCGACGGCGTCGACGTCGCGTACTACCTGATCCACGCGCTGGGGGCCGGGCCCGGGTTCGCCGAGCGCGACCGCAGCACCGCCCGCGGCTTCGCCGTCACGGCGCGCGAGGTCGGCGTGGGCCGGGTGGTCTACCTCGGCGGCCTCTACCCGGACGGCGAGAAGCTCTCGCCCCACCTTGAGTCGCGCCGCGAGGTCGAGGAGATCCTGCTCGACGGCGGCGCCACCACCATCGTGCTGCGGGCGGCCGTGATCCTCGGCTCGGGCAGCGCGTCGTTCGAGATGATGCGCTACCTCACCGAGCGGCTGCCGGCGATGATCGCGCCGCGCTGGATCAACAACCGCATCCAGCCCATCGCCGTGCGCGACGTGCTGCGCTACCTGGTGGGCGCGGCGTCGATCCCGGCCGGGGTCAGCCGCGGCTTCGACATCGGCGGGCCGGACATCCTCACGTACCGCGAGATGATGCAGCGCTATGCCGCCGTCGCCGGGCTGCGCCCGCGCCTGATCCGCGCCGTCCCGGTGCTGACCCCGCGGCTGGCCAGCCTCTGGGTGGGCCTGGTGACACCCGTCCCGCCGGGCATCGCGCGGCCGCTGGTGGGCTCGCTGGTGCACGAGGTGGTGGCCCAGGAGGACGACATCAAGCAGTACGTGCCCGACCCGCCCGAGGAGCTCATCGACTTCGACGCGGCGGTCGCGCTGGCCCTGACCCGCATCCGGGACCTCGACGTGCGCACGAGCTGGGTGTCCGCCTCGACGCCGGGGGCGCCGTCCGACCCCCTGCCCGACGACCCCGACTGGGCCGGCGGGAGCCTGCTCGTCGACGACCGCTCCAGCCGGGTGGACACCACGAGCGAGGCGCTCTGGTCGGTCATCGAGGGCATCGGTGGCGCCCACGGCTGGTACTCCTGGCGGCTGGGCTGGGTGGCGCGCGGCGCCATGGACCGCCTGTTCGGCGGCCCTGGTCTGCGCCGCGGACGCCGGCACCCGAACCAGCTCGCACCCGGCGACGCGCTCGACTGGTGGCGGGTCGAGAAGATCGAGCCCGGCCGCCTGCTGCGGCTGCGCGCCGAGATGCGCCTGCCGGGCCTGGCCTGGCTCGAGCTGTCGGTCGAGGACGCGGACGCGACCCGGCCGACCTTCCGCCAGCGCGCCGTCTTCCTGCCCCGCGGGCTGCCCGGCCAGCTCTACTGGTGGGCGATCAGCCCGTTCCACGGCATCGTGTTCGGCGGCATGCAGCGCAACATCGCCCAGGCCGCGGCCCACGCGGCGCGGTCATGACGCCGACGGCGTCCGCGACCGGGAGTCCGGGCGCCCGTCGGTCTCCGGCGTCGCGCGGGACCGCCGGCGGCGGCCGCCGAGCCGCGAGGCGCCGCCCGGGACGCTCGCGTCCCAGGCCCGGGCGACGCCGAGGTGCCGCAGGTGGCCGTCCGTCACCGTGACGCCGTCGGGCCCTATCCAGTGCTCCAGGCCGAACCGCGCGTCGGTCGCGGCGTCCCAGCGGCGCATGAACGGCGTGCCGTTGTCGGTGATGACCACCGACCCGTAGGTGGCGGGCAGCGGCTCGGCCGGCAGGTGGATCACCGTGTAGACCCCGGCGAGGTCGGACGGCCCGACGGACGAGACGCTGTACCAGTTGCCGTCCGTGTCCCGTTGGATCGCGTACCCGCTCGCGTCGAGGGCGACGCTCAGGTGCGGCAGGTCGGCGTCGAGAAGCTCCTGGCTGTTCTGGTACACGGTGCCGACCTGTGCTGCCTGGGTCATCGCGAAGGTCTCCTTGAGGTCGGATCGGGGATATTCACCCATCCAAGCGGATTAGTCGCGATTTGGCTGGTCTAGTTGAGATCTACGGCTCCGTGAGGTCGCACACCCTGGTTCTTCGGCCGCCCAGGGTGCAGAGTGGAGACAGCGGTGTCCGGCGCCTCGTCCCAGCGACGTCTTGATGCCACGCGAGTCGGCCGGCCGGCCGACCCGGCTCCGTAGACGGGACAGGCGTGAACGACACCCAGCCCTCGCCGGACGCGGTCGAGGCCGCGCTGGCGCCCGGCCACCGTGTGCCCGTGGGCCGCTACCGGCTCGATCTCGCCACGGGCCGCTGGGCCTGGTCGGACGAGGTCTTCGCCATGCATGGCTTCAGCCCGGGCGAGGTGGTGCCCACGACCGAGCTGGTGCTCGCCCACAAGCATCCGGACGACCGGCACCGCGTCGACCACGTCCTGCGGATCGCGGCCGCGACCGGTCTGCCGTTCAGCTCTGTGCACCGCATCATCGACGCGCAGGGCCGCACCAGGACGCTCGCGGTCACCGGCCAGGCCAAGCGCGACGCCTCGGGTGCGATCACCGAGCTCACCGGGTACTTCATCGACGTCACGGCGGCGAGCCGCGAGCAGGCGCAGCGCGAGGCGTCGGCCTCCATCCGCGCGTCGGCGGAGAGCCGGGCGTCCATCGAGCAGGCCAAGGGCGTCCTCATGGTCAGCTTCGGCGTCGCGGACGACGAGGCGTTCGCGCGGCTGCGGGAGGCGTCCAACCAGCTCAACGTGCCCGTGCGGGCCCTCGCCGCCGGCCTCGTCGAGTGGTTCGCCGACCCGGAGATGACCCAGTTCCCGACCCCCGAGCAGGTCGAGGCGTTCCTCGCCGCCCAGGTGGGCGGCGAGGACCGCGGCTGATCAGCCGACCAGCCGGAAGATCGGGAAGACGCGCCCCTCCGCGGTCTTCTCGTACTCCGCGAAGCCGGCCGAGAACCCCTTGAACCGCGCCCACATGGCGTCGCGCGCCTCGCCGGACAGCTCCTCGACCTTGGTCCGCACGGTCTCGACGGGCTCGCCCGGCACCTCGATGTCGACCTGCTCGGCCCGCCGCAGGCCGTAGACCCACGCGGGGTTCCTGGGCGAGCCACCGGCGCTCCCCACGATGTACCGGGCGCCCTCCTCCTGGATCGCGGCGAGCGGGGCGATGCGGATGCTGCCGTCCTTGCGCGGCACGTGCACGAGCACGAGCCCCTTGCCGAACCGCACGGGTTCGTTGACCTCGCCGCCGTTGGCGCGGAAGGTGTCGACGATCTGCTGATTGAAGTCCATGCCCGGGGCAACGCGGCCGCGGCGGGCAGCATTCCACGAGGTCACGGGCCAGTTCGGAGCCAGGTCTTGCGTAACGATATATCTTTGATCTATCTTTAGAGCGTCGGTTGAGCCACGCGTTCCCGACCGGCAGGACGTACGAGACGCCGTAGTGCGCGAGATCGCGCACCGCCTCGCCCCGCCGCTACACGTAGGAGACAGATCATGCGTACACACGACAACCACTCACAGAACGCCGGTTCCTCCGGCCGCCGCGACGGACGCCGCCGCGGCTTCCTGCCCACCTTCGACGGCCCGATGTTCGGGCCCGCGTACGCGATGGCCAGCGGTCCCGGCATCCCGGACGACCGTGGCGACCGCTACGACGACCAGGAGCGCCCTCGCCGAGGTCCGCGCGGCGGCGGGCGTGGCGGCTTCGGTCCGGGCTTCGGCCCGCGCGACTTCGGACCGGGCTTCGGCCCGGGCGGCCCCCACGGCGGCGGACGCCGCGGCCCCCGTGGCCCGCGCCGCGCCGGCCGCGGTGAGATCCGCGCCGCGATCCTGCTGCTCCTCGCCGAGCAGCCGATGCACGGGTACCAGATCATCGGCGAGCTGGCCGACCGGACGGACGGCCGCTGGCGCCCCAGCGCGGGCGCCGTCTACCCGGCGCTGTCGCTGCTCGCCGACGAGGGCCTCGTCGTCCTCTCGGAGGACGGCGGCCGCAAGCTCGCCACGCTGACCGACGAAGGCACCGCCTACGTCGAGCAGCACAAGGACGAGCTCGGCACCCCGTGGGAGCAGGTCGGGCACGGCCACGGCCGCGAGCTGCGGCACGAGGTCCGCGCCCTGGCCGACGCCGTCGAGCAGGTCGCCCGCACCGGCACGCCCGAGCAGGTGGCCGCGGTCACGAAGCTGCTCGAGAAGGCCCGCCGCGAGGTCTACCTGACCCTCGCGGGCGAGGCGCCGACGTCGGACAGCTGACCGGCACGCACGAGCCGCCGTCGGGTCGCCCTCGCGGGCGGTCAGGCGGCGGCCTCGCGCTCCCCCACGAAGCGGCGCGTCCAGTCGAGCCCGGACATGCCGCGCACGTCGCAGTCGTAGACGTGCTTGTTGTGCTCGGCGGCCTCGGTGAGGCGTTCGAGCTGCTCGGGCGTGAAGACCGGGATCCGGCCCAGGAGCGGCATCACGGAACGCGTGAAGTTCCACGTCCGCGAGTCGTGGAACGCGCGGCTGAGGTGCTCGGCGAGCGCGCCGTGCAGCGCGGGGATCGCGACGAGCGCCGCCATCAGCGAGTCCGCCACGTTCTCCGGGTCGGCGGCGGCGCACGGGACCGACTGGTACTTGCCGAGCAGCCCGTACGGCTGCGCCCCGAAGGCCAGGGGCACGGCCGGCACGCCGCGACCCAGGACCCACCCGACCTCCTGGTCGCACCACTCGCTGGCGCAGAACTCGCCGACGACGAAGGCCGCGAGCGCGTCGCAGTCGGTGAGCGCCGCCTCCACGACGTCCTGCCACTGCGCCGTCGGGCTGATCGAGGTGTGCGCCACGAAGCCCTGCACGCGGTACGGCCGCAGGGCCTGGCTCACCTCGTCGACCAGGCCCTTCTGGTCCGACAGGTGGCTCATGAAGATCTTGAGCCCGTCGCCGTCGAACGGTGACCGCTCGGCGATCACCAGGCGCTGGTAGAGCCCCTGCAGACTGCTGAGCGGCGTGGCGTCCAGCACGCCGACCAGGTACGAGTGCGCGTCCTCGACGACGCCGACGCTCGCCACGGAGAGCTCGTAGTCGTCGAGGACGGACCGCATCTCGGTCAGGGTCTGCTTGCCGAGCGCCGCGGCGCACGCCTCGACCATCGCGCTGCGCCGGTTGGACGTCATGCTCATACCTTCAGGTTGCCTGAACTTGACCGTCGCGCCTTTTCACCTCGGACATACAGGGAGCAACCCGCCCAGGCTGGAGCCGTCAGCCCACCAGGTCGCCCGCGTGCCGGACCACCGGCGCCTCGCCCCGGACGGCCGCGGCGACCGTGGCCGCGAACGCCGGGTCGGTGCCCGAGATCCGCAGGGTGACCGACTCCCCCGGCAGCAGCGTGACGAGCGCGTCGCTCGCGGCGGCCCCGGCGTCGAGCCGGTCGGCGTGCAGGGTCAGGTCGCGCACGAACGTGTCGCTGGTGACCGTCACCTCGACGTCGCCGTCGGGGAGCGGCTCGGCGACGACGTCGAGCCGCGGGCTCGGGTAGGCGAGGTCGCGGTCCACGGTGAAGTACCGCCAGGCCCGGGCCGCGCCGTCGACGTCGGCCACGAGGAGCTCGGCGGCGGCGTCGCCGGGCCGCGCCAGGTCCGGGCCGAGGGCCACGGTCTCGCCCGCCACGGAGCCGACGTCGAACGTGACCGCCTGCTCGGCGAGCACCAGGCCGTCGAGGCCGACACGGCGCACGGTCGCCGACCCCGACCACTCCTCGACGCCGTCGTTGACCAGCACGAGCGCGAGGCCGCCGTCCCGCGGCTGGATCGTGGCGAGCCGCGGGGCGAAGGCCGCGCGGACGGCGAACCAGGCGGGCCGGCGCCGTCCGGCGGAGTCGACGACGGCCCAGGACGCGACCGGCCAGCAGTCGTTGAGCTGCCACACGATCGAGCCCATGTTCACCGGCCGCAGCGAGCGGAAGTGCTCGATCGCGAAGGTCAGGGCGCGCGCCTGGTTGAGCTGCATCGCCCAGTGCCAGTCGGCCATGTCCGTGGGCTCGTCGAAGTAGGGCGCCAGGCCGCGCGCCAGCTTGAGCGAGCCGTCGACCGCCTTCTGGTGGTGCAGCACGCCCTCGGAGTCGGGCCGCAGCGGGTCGTCGTGCACGGCGTCGGTCAGGGTGCGCCAGGCGGGCGGGCCCTGCCAGCCGAACTCCGAGACGAACCGCGCCCGGTCCTCCAGGAACACCTGGTAGCCCTGCTCGTTCCAGCCGTCCCACAGGTGCACCACGCCCCGGGAGCGGTCGTTCGAGTACACCTCGGGGGTGCCCGAGTACGGGCTGCCCGGCCAGTAGAAGGCGTGCGGGCTGACCTCCGCCACCACCTGCGGCAGCACCTCGAGGTAGTACCGCTCGCCCCAGGGCCGGTCGCCGAGGCGCTCCTTCCAGCCCCAGTCGTCCCAGCCGAGCCAGTTCTCGTTGTTGCCGTTCCAGATCGCCAGCGAGGGGTGCGACATCAGGCGCACCACGTTCTCGCGCGCCTCGGCCGCGACCTCCTCGAGCATCCACTCGTGCTCGGGGTAGGGCGCGCACGCGAAGGCGAAGTCCTGCCAGACGAGGAACCCGAGCTCGTCGCACTGCGCGTAGAAGTCGTCGGACTCGTACAGGCCGCCGCCCCACACCCGCAGGATGTTGGCGTTCGCCTCGGCGGCGTCGCGCAGGCGGGCGGCGACGTCGTCGTGCGTGACGCGGTGCGGGAAGCAGTCGTCCGGGATCCAGTTGAAGCCGAGCGCCGCGACGGGGCGCCCGTTGACCACGAACGCGAACGACTCGCCGTCCGCGTCCGCCTCGCGGCGCACCTCGACGGACCGGAAGCCGACGCGCCGGTCGTCGGCGTCGAGCGCCTCGCCGGTGACGCGGTCGAGCAGCCGGACCTCGACGTCGTGCAGGGGCTGCGCCCCGGAGCCCCGCGGCCACCACAGGTCGGCGTGCTCGATCGGCACCTCGACCACGAGCCGCGCCGACGTCTCCGCGGCGGGCACGACGACGCTCTGGGACGCACCGGCCACCCGCACGACCAGCTCGGCGTCGTGCGCCGTCGTCGTCCGTTCGAGCTCGACGCCCACCTCGACGACGCCGCGCCAGCCGGCGGCGCCCTGCTCGGCGCGCACCTCCACGCGGGTCTCGGCCAGCCGCGCGACCGACCACGACTCGATGCGCACCGGGCGCCAGAGGCCGGCGGTGACCAGGGTGGGACCCCAGTCCCAGCCGAAGTTGCAGGCCATCTTGCGGATGTGCGCCGACGGCGAGTCGAACGCGCGCCGCGCCTCGTCGTCCAGGGCGTCGAACGGCCCCCAGGGCGAGTCGAACACCACGGCGACGTCGACGGCGTCGGCCGAGTCCAGGGGCACCCGGTAGGAGCGGAACATGTTGCGGGTGCGCAGGCGGCGGGCGCCGTCCACGAACACGGTGGCGAGCGTGTCCAGCCCGTCGAGCACCAGGTCGGTGCGCTCGGCCGGCGCCGTGGCGGGCAGCGTCGCCTGGTAGCGCCAGCCCGAGCGGCCGATCCACGGGGTCAGCAGCTCGTTGCGGTCGAGGTACGGGTCCTCGATGAGGCCTGCGGCCAGCAGGTCGGTGTGGACCGTGCCGGGCACCGTGGCGGTCACGGGGAGCTGGGCGAGGACCGCGGCGTCGGCGTCGGCCGCGGCCGTCTCGACGTGCAGGGTCCAGGGTCCGGGCGCGGCGGTGCGCGTGAGCATGAGAGCCACCAGGGGGTGTCGGAGCGGGCGGAGCGAGACGAGCGTCCAAGAGTTTCTTTCCGTTGTCAAGCAACTACGTCCGGACCCTTGCGCCCGGGCCCGGGCTGTGGTTATTTGATCGCGTCAAGAAATGATGGGGCCCGCCGGGCCCCGTCGCGCGCTGGAACAGTGCCGTTCCGCACGTCGCCACTGCGCGTCCTCGCCAAGGATGGAGAGCACCTTCCATGACAAGCCCCCGACGCCTGCTCCGGCAGGCGCTGTGCGGACTCGCCACCGTCGGCCTCGTGGTCGCCGGAACCGCCGGCCCCGCGGTCGCCACGGCGCCCGCTCCCCCGCCGCCCGTGCCCCGCGTCGAGCCCGGCGACCTCGCCACGGCGCCGTACATGGGCTGGAGCAGCTTCAGCATGCAGGTCTACAGCGGCGACGGCCGCTGGATCGACGCCGACCAGCTCATCGCCCAGTCCGACGCCATGCACACCAAGCTGCAGCGCTTCGGCTACGACCGCATCAACGTCGACGCGGGCTGGAACGACGGCTTCGACGAGTTCGGCCGGCCCAGGCCCAGCACCTCGTTGTACCCGGACGGCCTGCAGGCCGTGATCGACCACGTGCACGACAACGGCCAGAAGTTCGGGCTGTACTTCATCCCCGGCATCGGGCCCGAGGTGTACGAGGCCGACCTGCCCGTGTGGAACGCGCCGGGCTGCAGCACCGGCGACATCGTCAAGCAGCCGCTCACCAAGGCGGACTACTGGGGCATCGGCTGGGCGCTCGACTTCGACAACCCCTGCACCACGAAGTACATCGACTCCGTCGGCGCGCTCCTGGGCGACTGGGGCGTGGACTTCGTCAAGTTCGACAGCGTGACCCCCGGCTCGGGCATCGGCGACCTGTCGCTCGACGCCCGCCGCGACGTCGCGGCCTGGTCCGACGCGCTGCACAGCCGCGACATCTGGTTCGAGCTGTCCTGGGCGCTCGACCCGCGCTACGCCGACTACTGGCGCGAGAAGGCCGACGGCTGGCGCCTCGACTGGGACGTCGAGTGCTACTGCGAGAACGAGGCCCTGACGACCTGGCCCAACATCGCGCGCCTGTTCCCCAAGGCCGAGCAGTGGTGGCGGTACACCGGCCCGGGCGGGTTCGGCGACCTCGACTCGCTCAACGTGGGCAACGGCCGCATGGACGGCCTCACCCAGGACGAGCGCCGCACCGCGACCAGCCTCTGGGCCATCTCCGCGGCGCCGATGTACACCGGCAACGACCTCACGCAGCTCGACACGTTCGGGCTCGGCCTGCTGACCAACGAGGAGGTCATCGCGATCAACCAGGCCGCGATCCCGGCGCGGCCGGTCTCGACCGCGGGCAAGCGGCAGGTCTGGTACTCGCTGCAGGACGACGGCAGCTACGTGGTCGGGCTGTTCAACCTCGGCTCGACCGACGCCGACGTCACGGCGAGCTGGGCGGACCTCGGGCTCGGCGACGGCCGGCACAAGGTGCGCGACGTGTGGGCGAAGAAGAACCTCGGCTCCTTCGCGGACGGGTTCACGGCCACCGACGTGCCGCCGCACGGCGTGCGCCTGCTGCGCGTGACGCCCGCCGGCGCCGCCGCCTCGACGGTGAACGACGACGCCATCCAGATCGGCTACGGCAGCGACTGGGCGCGCAACGGGAACGAGGAGGTCGCGGCGACGTCGCAGGACCTCGCCGTGACGGTGGTGCCCGACGGCGAGGAGCCGCCCGCCCCGGGCGACACCGGCAAGCGGGTCGCGGAGCTGAACGACGACGCGTCCGAGATCTCGTACTCCGGGAGCTGGAGCCACAGCACGGGCCGCGGCCTGGGCGACCACGAGGACGACGTGCACTGGACCGAGAAGGACGGCGACGCCTTCGAGCTGACCTTCCGGGGCACGGGCGTGTCCTACGTGACCGAGCGCGACGAGTCGCAGGGCGAGGTCGCGGTCTACCTGGACGGCGAGCTCGTCGACACGGTCGACGCGTCGCTGCCCGCCGGGACGCCGCGCGAGAGCCAGGCGGTCGTGTGGTCCACGACGGACCTCGACAACGGCGAGCACACGCTGCGCGTGGAGAAGAAGAACGGCCGGTTCATGCTGCTGGACCGGGTCGACGTCGAGCAGGAGAACCTGGTGACGCCGAACGCGATCGTGGTGCCCGACGAGCAGGCCGAGGCGACGAGCGTCGAGCTCGGCCGCGACCCGGGCGAGCTCACGGCGATCCGGCACGGCGGAACGGTGCTGCGCAAGGGCACCGACTGGACCGCCGACGGGCAGTCGGTCGTGCTGTCGGCGGAGTTCCTGACGGCCCTGCCCGCGGGCGACACGGCGCTGACGTTCGCGTTCCGCGGGGACGGCGGCGACGACGTGCACACCGCGCGCGGCGAGGCGTGGACGGATCTCACGTTCACCGGCACCGGCGTCACGTGGATCGCGCCGACGGCGCCCGACCAGGGCCCCGTGCACGTCTACGTCGACGGCGTGCTGAAGCAGACCGTGGACACGAGCACGGCCGCGCGCCGCACCCAGCAGGAGCTGTTCTCGGTCTCCGGCCTCAAGCGTGGCAGCCACCGCATCGTGGTGGTGAACGGGTCCGACGCCCCGGTCCGGAGCGACGGCTTCCGCTTCACGCGCTAACAGGTGTCAGACGCTCAGATCCCTGGAGGGATCTGAGCGTCTGACGCGCGCCCTCACACGGCGGTGAGCTCCAGCACCAGGCCCGACGCCGGCTGCACCACCGGCAGGGTCACCCCGGCCGACACCAGGACGGCGCCCGGCACCCGGAAGCCTCCGGCGCGCCGGGCCTGCTCGAGCCACGCGGGCTCGCGGCCGTGCACGGCGGTGGGGCCGAACGCGTCCGGCACGCGCACCACGTAGTCGCGGTCCCGGTCGAGGCCCGGGAAGGGCACCCGGGCCACCTGCGGCCCGGCCGAGCTGGCCAGCCGCACCCACGCGAACAGCGCGTGGGTGCGGTCCTCGGACACCGTGCCGTGCAGCAGCGTCTGCTCGTCGGCGAGGTCGGCGTGCACGCGCACGCCCCCGTGCAGCAGGTCCCGCCGGGACTTCACGAACGCGGCCCACTGGGTGAGCCGCACCATCTCGTCCTCGGTGCAGCCCGTGATGTCCCACTCGATCCCCGGCGCCGCGAACGCCGCCGTCACCAGCCGGAACGACAGGTCGGTGACGCGGTTCGTGGTGTGCGCCCGCGCCGCGCCGACGTGCGAGCCCAGCAGCTCCGGCGGCAGCAGCACCTCGCTCCAGCGCTGGATCTGCTGGCGCTCCACGGGGTCGTTGCAGTCCGAGGTCCACACCCGCTCGGTGTGGTCCAGGATGCCGAGGTCCACGCGCCCGCCGCCCGCCGAGCAGCTCTCGATCTCCAGCGCCGGGTGCCGCTCGTGCAGCTCGTCGAGCAGGGCGTACAGCGCCAGCGTCTGCCGCCGCACCCCAGGCCGGTCCCCGGCGGCGCCGCCGCGGATCACGGCCTCGAGCAGGTCCCGGTTGTGGTCCCACTTGATGTAGTCGATGCCGTAGCGCTCCACGAGCGCCGAGATCGCGTCCAGCAGGTAGGCGTACGCGTCGGGGTGGGCGACGTCGAGCACGTACTGGTTGCGGAAGCTCGTGCCGACCCCGGCCGACGGCGCCAACAGCCACTCGGGGTGCTCGCGGGCCAGGTCGGAGTTCAGGCTGACCATCTCGGGCTCGAACCACAGCCCGAACTCCATGCCCGCCGCGCGCACCCGCGAGACGAACGGCTCAAGCCCGTCGGGCCAGACGGCGGTCTCGACCTGCCAGTCGCCGAGGCCCGCCGTGTCGTCGCGGCGACCCCGGAACCAGCCGTCGTCGAGCACGATGCGCTCCACGCCCACCCGGGCGGCGCGGTCCACGAGCTCGCTCAGGCGGCCCAGGTCGTGGTCGAAGTAGACGGCCTCCCACGTGTTGAGCACGAGCGGCTGCGGGCGGCGCCGCGGACGGCGCGCGCGGGTGCGGCGGTGGAACCGGTCGGCGATGCCGTCCAGCCCCGTGTCCGACCACGCGAACAGCACGTCGGGCGTCGTGTAGCTCTCCCCCGCGGCCAGCCGCACCTCGCCGGCGCGCAGCAGCTCGCCGCCGCCGAGCACGGCCGCGTGCGCGCCCGCGCCCTCGGACAGGCGCTGCACGATCCAGCGCTGGTCGCCGCTCCACGCCACGTGGGCCGCCCAGACCTCGCCCGACCGGTGGCCGAACCCCGGCGTGCCCGCGGCGACCAGGTACGGCGAGTCCGCCCCCGGCTTGCCCCGGCGCACCTCGCGCACGTGGTCGCCGTCCACCAGCGGCTGGCGCTGCGGCTGCCGCTCCCGGCTCCAGCGCCCGCTGAAGTCGAGCACCTCGGTCGCCCGGGCCGGCAGGGGCAGGAGCGCCGCGACGTGCGACAGGTCGTAGACCTCGCGCCCCGCGCCGCTCGCGCCGCCCTCGGCCCCCGGGGTCACGGTCCACCGCACCCGCAGGACGCCCGTCGCCTCCAGCTCCACCTCGGCCGTGAGCGCGAGGTCCGCGATCGGCTCGCGCACCCGCAGGCGCACCGTGCCGCCGGCGCCGTCGGCCGGGACCTCGACGTCCGCCGCCACGAGCTCCGGGCGCGGCGTGGTCGCCGTCCCGGCGCGGTGGCCCGCGATGCCCGGCAGGCCCGCCCAGGCGTCCCGCTCGACCGGCAGGAGGGTGACCGCCCGGGGCGTCTCCGGCGAGTTGGCGACCCGCGCGGTGGCCCCGGACTCGCGCAGCGCGTCCACACCCTCGGGGCCGAGGTCACCGAGGTCCGCACCCCAGTGCAGCACCTGGGGCATCACGCCCACGAGATCGAGCACGAGCGACACTCCGGCCGCGCGCAGCACCGCGTATCCATCACCAGCAGACATCTTCACCACCCCGAATCGACTTTCTTGACAGCGGAAACTTAGTCGCCCTACGCTTTCGGCGGCAAGCGAGGTGCCCACCTCCTGCAGCTCGACGACGAGGGATGAGGCCGATGGCGATCTCCACAACCACCCCGGCGCGCGGACGAACCGCGACCGGGCGTGACCACAAGACCGGGCCGGTGCGCCGCACAGGCTCGCCCGCCCACCGCGGGGACGCGCGGCTGGCGTGGGTTCTGATCGCACCCGCCGTCATCGGGTTCCTCGTGTTCGCCGCATACCCCACCCTGCGCGGCATCTACCTGAGCTTCACCGACTTCCGGGTGCTCACCCCGCCGGAGTGGACCGGCCTGGACAACCTGAAGCGGCTGGTGGCCGACGAGGTCTTCTGGCACTCGCTCGGCGTCACGGCCTACTTCGTGGTCCTGTCGGTCGTGATCGGCATGGCCCTCTCGGTCACCACCGCCGTGGTGCTGCACCGGCTGACGGCGTCGACCGCGCTCCGGGGAATCATCATCCTCCCGTTCCTCATCTCCGGGGTCGTCGCGGCCACCACGTGGTCCTGGATGCTCGACGCCCAGCTCGGCATCGTGAACATCGCGATCCGCCAGCTCGGCCTCGACCCCGTCTTCTTCCTGGGGTCCAGCAAGTGGGCCATCCCCACCATCGCGCTGATCAGCGTCTGGAAGGGCATGGGATACAACGCGATCATCGTGTTCGCGGGCCTGCAGACCATCCCGCCGACCATCTACGAGGCCGGCCGGATCGACGGCGCCAACGAGATGCAGATGTTCCGCCGCCTCACGCTCCCCCTGCTGCGGCCCGTGCTGGCGATGGTGCTGGTGCTGACGGTGATCGGCTCGTTCCAGGTGTTCGACCTCGTGGCCGTGACCACGCAGGGCGGCCCGGCCCGCGCGTCGAACGTGCTGCAGCTCTACATCTACGACAAGGCGTTCGGCCAGTTCGAGTTCGGCTACGCCGCGACCATGTCGCTCGCGCTGTTCGCGATGCTCATCACCATCACCTTCCTGCAGATGCGCCTGCTGCGCGCCGACGAGTCCGACACGAACTGAGGAACACGCATGTCCGCATCCGTCACAGCTCCGCCTGCCGTCGGCGCAGCACCCGCCGTACCCGCCCGCCGCAGGCCGTCGTCGGGCCGCCGCTTCAGCATGGGCCGCGCCGTCGCCTGGACCTACCTCGGCGGGGTCGTGCTGGTCACGCTCTTCCCGTTCTACTGGATCCTGCGGACGTCGTTCTCGAACAACTACTCGCTGATCACCCACCCGTCGTCGCTGCTGCCGGTGGACTTCACGCTCGGCGCGTTCCGCCGGGTGCTCGGCATCGCCACGTCGGCCGAGTCCCTGGCCGAGGGCGGCTCGGGCGCCAGCATCAACATCCTGCACTTCGCGCTGAACTCGCTGATCTTCGCGACGCTCTCGACCGTCCTGGTCGTGTTCTTCTCGCTGATCGCCGCCTACGCGTTCGCCCGTCTGCAGTGGCCCGGCCGGGACCTGGTGTTCTCCGTGCTGCTGACGGCGCTCATGGTGCCGGGCATCCTGACGCTGCTGCCGAACTTCGTGCTGATCAAGGACCTGGGCCTGCTCAACACGTTCGGCGGGCTGATCCTGCCGGGCGCGCTGTTCTCGGCGTTCAACATCTTCTTCCTGCGGCAGTTCATGCTCGGCCTGAGCGGCGAGATCGAGGAGGCCGCGCTGATCGACGGCGCCAGCCGCCTGCGCGTGCTGTTCCAGATCACGCTGCCCATGACGTCCGGCCCCGTGACCACCCTGTCGATCCTGGGCTTCATCGGCGCGTGGAACGACTACTTCTGGCCGCTCCTGGTGACCAGCGACGACAGCGTGCGGCCGCTCACGCTCGCCCTGGCCGTGTTCAAGCAGTCCTCGCCGCAGGCCGCACCCGACTGGGCCGGGCTGATGGCGGCCACGCTGGTCGCTGCCCTGCCGATGCTGGTGCTGTTCCTCGCGTTCGGCCGCCGGATCGTCGACTCCATCGGCTTCTCGGGGCTCAAGTGAGCACCGCACCCCGCCCCGTGCGCCTGCGCTGGACCGCCCCTGCCGCCCGCTGGACCGAGGCCACGCCCATCGGCGACGGCGCGATCGGCGGCATGGTCTTCGGCGACGCCCGCGGGCGCGTCGGCCTCAACGACTCGACGCTGTGGTCGGGCACCCCGGACGGCCCGCGCCGCGCCCTGGACGCCGTCCTGGCCGGCGGCGCCGGACCCGACCGGCTCGCCGAGGTGCGCGCCGCCGTCGCCCGGCAGGACGACGACGAGGTCGAGCGTCTGCTGCGCACCTTCGAGGGCCCGTGGAGCCAGGAGTTCCTGCCGCTGGGCCACCTCGACCTGGACCTCGGCCCGGCGGAGCTGACCGACTACGAGCGCGTGCTCGACCTCTCCCGCGCCGTGGTCGACGAGTCCTTCCTGATCGACGGCGTGCGCGTGCGCCGCAGCAGCTGGGTCGGCGCGGCCGACGGCGCGCTGGTCGTCGAGCTGGTGGCCGACGCCCCGGTGTCGGCCACGCTCCGCCTGCGCTCGCCGCTGCGGGTCGCTTCGACGCAGGTGCGGGGGCCGCAGGGCGGCACCGCGGGGCTGGGCCTGGTCGTCGAGGCGCCGGTCGACGGCGCGCCGGGGCACGAGCCGGACGCCGTCGCCCATGTCTGGGGCCCGGAAGCCGGCGAGCGCGAGGCCGCCTTCGACCCCGCAACGGCCGTGGCGGTGGCGCTGCGCACGGACGGGACAGCGACCGCGGTGCCCGCGGCCGAGGGCTCGCGCGACATCTCACTCACCGGCGCCCGCCGCGTGCTGCTCGCCGTGACGACCGAGACGAACGCCCGCCGCTGGTGGCGGCACGAGCCGACCGCCACGCGCGCCGAGCTGGCCGAGCGCGCCGCCGCGCACGCCGCCAAGGTGGTCGCGTCCGACGCCGTCAGCCTCCGCGCCCGGCACGAGGCCGACGCGGGAGCCCTGCTGGGCCGGTCCGCCCTGGAGCTCGGTGACAGCGCTGACCCCACCCCGCTCGACGTCGCCACCCTCCTCGCGGACGCCGACGACCGCGCCCTGGCCCCCGTTCTCTACGCGTACGGCCGGTACCTGCTCGTCTCGTCGTCGCGGCCCGGTTCGCCGCCCGCCAACCTGCAGGGCA
Organism: Promicromonospora sp. NPDC057488; assembly: GCF_042802395.1. Taxonomy (NCBI): domain Bacteria; kingdom Bacillati; phylum Actinomycetota; class Actinomycetes; order Micrococcales; family Promicromonosporaceae; genus Promicromonospora; species Promicromonospora sp. NPDC057488. The sequence goes on along the minus strand of NZ_JBHVEG010000111.1, from coordinate 3,795 downwards.
TCTGGAACGAGTCGATGCGGCCGCCGTGGTCGTCCAACTACACGATCAACATCAACACCCAGATGAACTACTGGCTGGCCGAGCGCACCGGCCTGGGCGAGCTGCACGTCCCGCTGCTCGACCTGCTCGAGCGCGTGGCCGAGACGGGCAGCGCCGTGGCGGACGCCCTGTACGGCGCGCGCGGCTGGGTGGCGCACCACAACACCGACCCGTGGGGCTGGGCGCTGCCCGTCGGCGCGGGCCACGGGGCGACGTCCTGGGCGTTCTGGCCGATGGGCGGCCTCTGGCTCGCCGACCACGCCTGGCAGCGCTGGGAGTACGGGCGCGACCGCGACGAGCTGGCCCGGCGCGTGCTGCCGCTGCTGCTCGGCGCGAGCGCCTTCGCGCTCGACTGGCTGGTGGCCGACGCCGACGGCGTGCTCGGCACCTCGCCGTCGACGTCGCCCGAGAACTCGTTCCGGCGTGCGGACGGGTCGGAAGGTTCGGTGTCGACGTCGTCGGCGATGGACCTGACCCTGATCCGGACGACGTTCGAGCGCACGCTCGCCGCGGCGGAGGCCGTCCCGGACGGCGTCGAGGAGCCCCTGCTGGCCGAGATCCGTGCCGCCCTGCCCCGCCTGGCCCCGGTGCGCGTGGCCGGCGACGGCACCGTGGCCGAGTGGGGCGCGGACGGCACCTCCACCGACCCGCACCACCGGCACCTGTCGCACCTGGTCGGGCTGTACCCGCTCACCGCGATCGACGTGGAGCGCACCCCGGAGCTGGCCGCGGCCGCGCGCCGCACGCTCGACGAGCGCGGTCCGGGCGCCATGGGCTGGTCGTGGTCGTGGAAGATCGCCCTGCGGGCCCGGCTGGGTGACGGCGACGTCGCGCGCGACCTGCTGCGCGAGGCCGCCCGCCCCTACCTCGACGACCCCGACGTGGACTCGCCCGTGGACGGCTCCGAGTGGGGCGGCCTGCTGCCCAACCTGTTCTCGACGCACCCGCCGTTCCAGATCGACGGCAACTACGGGCTGGCGGCCGCGATCGCGGAGCTGCTGGTCGGCGCCGGCGCAGGAACTCCCGAGGACCCGCTGCGCCTGCTCCCGGCCCTGCCCGCGGCGTGGCCGGACGGCCGGATCACCGGCATCCGCACGCGCGGCGGCGCCGCGGTGGACCTCACCTGGCGCGCCGGCCACCCCGCCACGCTCCGCCTGCGGGACGCCGTCGGCGCCGGGGTGCGCGACGTCGTCGTCGCCTTCGGCGGGCGCACGCACACCCTGCCCGTCGACGGCGCGGAGGTGCGGGCCGCGGACCTGTTCGGGGAGTCCGCATGACCCCGGACCCGCGCGAGGCCGCCCTGCGTGCCTACCGCTCGACGCAGGACCTCCCGGACGGCTTCGCCGGCTTCTGGCGCGACACCCTGCAGGAGGCCCGCCGGTTCGACGCTCCACCGGCCGTGACCCCGGTGGCCACGCCGCTGGACGCCGTCGAGGTGTTCGACGTGACCTTCCCCGGGTTCGCCGGCGACCCGGTGCGCGCCTGGCTGCGCCTGCCGCGGCACCGGGCGGGCCGGCTGCCCGCCGTCGTCCACTTCACGGGTTACGGCGCGGGCCGCGGGCACGCGATCGACGACCTGACCTGGGCGGCTGCGGGCTACGCCCACCTCGTCATGGACACGCGCGGCCAGGGCGACGGCTCGACGCCGGACGGGCCGTGGGGCGACAGCACCGGCTACGTGACGCGCGGCCTGGGCGACCCGGCGGGCTACTACTACCTGCGCGTGTTCACCGACGCGGCCCGCGCGGTCGACGCCGTCCGGCTGCTGCCGGGCGTGGACCCCGACCGGGTGGCGGTGCTCGGCAACAGCCAGGGCGCCGGGATCGCGCTGGCCGCGGGCTACCTGGCACCCGGCGTGGCCGCGGTGCTGGCGCAGGCCCCGTTCCTCGCGGACCTGCCGGGCGCGCTGACGCTGAGCCGCAACGGCCCCTACCGCGAGCTGGCCGACCTGCTGGCCCGGGACCGGGCGCGCCGCGAGCGCGCGCTGACCACGCTGCGCCACTTCGACGTCGTGAACTTCGCCCGCCTGGCCCACGCGCCCGCGTGGTTCTCCGCCGGGCTCGACGACGACATCACTCCCCCCGAAACCGTGTTCGCCGCGCACAACGAGTACGCGGCACAGCACGACATCGCCGTCTGGCCGGTCAACGGCCATGACGCCGGCGGCAGCCTCGACCGGCAGGGCGCGCTCGACGTGCTCGGCCGTGTGCTCGAGGCCGCCGTCGGCCCCACCAACCCGAACCGAACCCACCCGGTCCCTTGATCGAAGAGGAATCATGAAACCGAAGCACATGCTGAGCATCGTCGCTGCAGCCGCTGTCACCGTCTCGCTGGCCGCCTGCGCGGGCGGCCCGGCCGGCGGAGCGGCCGAGGAGGGCGCCCACGCGGGCACCGTCAACTGGTGGACCTGGGACGAGAAGCAGGCGGAGTCGTACAAGACCTGCCTGCCCGCGTTCCAGGAGAAGTACCCCGACATCACGGTGAACATCACCCAGTACGCGGTGGACGACTACTTCACCAAGCTCACCGCCGGCTTCGTCGCCGGCAACGCGCCGGACGCGTTCCAGAACAGCGTGGAGTTCCTCGACTCGTACGCGAAGCAGGGCCAGCTCGAGCCGCTCGACGACTACATCGCCGAGTCGGACTACGACCTGGGCGTGTTCAACGTGGGCGTCCCGGCGTTCACGTACACGGACGACAAGCAGTACGCGCTGCCGCTCGACTGGGCGGGCTCGGCGTTCTACTACAACAAGGACATGCTGAAGGACGCCGGCCTCACCGAGGACGACGTCGCGAACATGACCTGGAACCCGGAGGACGGCGGCACCTTCGACGAGGTCGTCTCGCACCTGACCGTCGACGAGAACGGCAAGCGCGGCGACGAGAAGGGCTTCGACAAGGACAAGGTCAAGGTCTACGGCATCGGGGCGCTCGGCACGAGCGACTACCTGGGCCAGACCACCTGGTACCAGTTCGCCGCCGCGACGGACTGGACCATGCGCGAGCCCGCGGCGTGGCCCACGTCCTTCGCGTTCGCCGACCCGACGTTCGTCGAGACCATGGACTACCTGCGCGGCCTGTCCGACCGTGGGCTGGCCCCGAAGTTCGGCCAGTTCACCGTCGGCGACACCGAGCAGCTCGGCTCCGGCTCGGTCGCGATGATCTCGGGCGGCTCGTGGTCGGCCACGACGTTCGCGAAGCTGCCCGACATGTCGGTCGGCATCGCGCCCAACGTGCTCGGCCCGGACGGCGAGACGCGCGTGGTCATGAGCAACTCCAACGGCAACATGCTGTGGTCGGGCAGCAAGGTCAAGCAGGCGGCCTGGGACTGGATCTCGTTCATGGGCACGGCCGACTGCCAGGAGAGCGCCGCGCTCACCTCGGGCTCGTTCTTCCCGTCCATCCCCTCGGCCATGGAGGCCCTGGCCGCGGACCAGCTCGAGAAGGGCGTCGACCTGAGCGTCTTCGTGGACTACTCGAAGAACGAGCAGCTCGAGCCGTCGCTGGCCTACCGCAACGGCGCCGAGCTCAAGTCGGAGCTGCAGCCCCTGTTCGAGGCGTACTACAGCCACCAGCGTGACGACGACGTGTGGCAGGAGGCCGCGGACAAGGCCCAGGAGATCCTTTCCAAGCAGTAGCACCCCCGGTCCGGGGGGGGCCGCGCCCCCCGGGCGCCCCCGGGCTGGGGGGCCCCCGCCAGGGCGGCACGGCGAGCGGCGGCACGAGCCGGCCGGGCCGGGGGCGCGTCCGCCCGCC
>NZ_JBHVEG010000110.1:0-20580 GCF_042802395.1 Promicromonospora sp. NPDC057488 | reverse complement strand
GGTTGACTGACCGGTCTCAAGGCAACCGACCGAAGTCAGTGCCAGCGCCCGAAGCCTGAGTGCTACTTCTGGTCGTCCGACGGCGGCGCGTACGGGTTGCCCTGGTGGAGCTTCGGAGCGTCCTCGGCCTCGGCCGGCGGGTCGGACGGGTTGTCCGACGGCGGGACCGGCGGCTGGGCCGGGGCGCCCTCGGCACCCGGGGCAGCCGGGGCGTCCGACGGCGGGACCGGCGCATCTGCCGGGGCCGCCGCACCAGCACCAGCACCAGCACCCGCACCCGGGCGCATCGCGCCGTACCGGGGCTCACCGGACGGCGTGACCCAGCGGGGGTCCGGCGTCCGGGGCGCGGCGGGCGCCGTCGGCGCGGCCGCAGGTGCCTGTGCCGCCGGGGCAGCGTGCTGCGCCGGCGTGGCCGGGACCCCGACCGAGGCCGTGCCGCGCGCCTTGCCCAGGCCGCTCGGGGACTGCACCAGCAGGGCCCGGGCGTCGCTCGCGTGCTCGTGGGCGCAGAGGATCGCGTACGTCGCGGCCACGATCTGCGACGACGACGTGAAGTCGCGCCGTCCGCCCGTGAACGCGTAGGACAGGATCGAGAAGAGCAGGCCGAAGCCGGCACCGAGCGCGATGCCGGCCAGCATGACCTGGAAACCCGACGAGGCCGAGAAGAGCGTCAGCAGCAGGCCGACGAAGAAACCGAACCACGCGCCCGAGAGGGCGCCCGCGAGCGCCACCCGCCCGTAGGTCAGGCGTCCGGTGACCCGCTCGACCATGCGCAGGTCGGTGCCCACGATGGTGACGTTCTCGACGGGGAACTTGTTGTCGGAGAGGTAGTCGACCGCTTTCTGCGCCTCCAGGTAGGTGGAGTACGCGGCGACCTCGTCACCGGCCGGCAGGGTCGGGACCTTCGGGACGGCACCCGGGCGAGACATGCTCATGCTCATAGTCTCCCCTACCTGGACCATAACGGCGAGGAGCGACGCCCCCACGCGGGTCGTAGGCTGACCAGCGTGAGCGCCAGCACCAGGGTTTTCGTCGCACGTCTGGCCGGGACCTTGGTCTTCGACCCGATCGGGGACCAGGTGGGCCGGGTCCGTGATGTCGTCGTGCTGGTCCGGGCCAAGGGGGCGCCGCGGGCGGTGGGGCTGGTGGTCGAGGTCCCGGGCCGGCGTCGGGTGTTCCTACCGCTCACCCGGGTGACCAGCATCGACGCGGGTCAGGTGATCAGCACCGGCCTGGTGAACATGCGGCGGTTCGAGCAGCGGGCCATGGAGTCGGTGGTGCTGGGCGAGCTGCTGGACCGGCGCGTGCAGCTCAAGGACGGTTCGGGCGAGGTGACGATCGAGGACGTCTCGATCGCGCAGCAGCGCACCGGGGACTGGCTGGTGGACCAGCTGTTCGTGCGGCGGCGCTCGGCGCGGGGTTCGGCCCCGTTCCGGCGCGGTTCCACCCTGACGGTGCCGGTGGACGCGGTGCAGGACCTCACCAGCCGGTCGCCCGAGCAGGGCGCGGCGCGGCTGCTGGAGGCCTACGAGGACATGCGTGCGGCGGACCTCGCGGACGTGATCCGCGACCTGGGCGCGGCGCGCCGGCTGGAGATCGCGCTCGCGCTGGACGACGAGCGGCTGGCGGACGTGCTGGAGGAGCTCCCGGAGGACGCGCAGGTCTCCATCCTGTCGGGCCTGGACCGGGACCGTGCGGCCGACGTCCTGGAGGTCATGGAGCCCGACGACGCCGCCGACCTGCTGAACGAGCTGCCGGACGAGCAGGCGGCCCAGCTCCTGAACCTGATGGAGCCGGACGAGGCGGCCGACGTGCGGCGGCTGCTGGAGTACGCCGAGGACACGGCGGGCGGCCTGATGACGACGGAGCCCGTGATCCTGGGGGCGGACGACACGATCGCGACGGCCCTGGCCCAGATCCGGCGCAAGGAGCTGCCACCCGCGCTGGCCTCACTGGTCTTCGTGGTGCGGCCGCCGCTGGAGACGCCGACGGGGCGGTTCCTCGGCGTCGCGCACTTCCAGCGGCTGCTGCGGGAGCCCCCGCACGCGGCCGTGGCCTCCATGCTGGACACGGAGACCGAGTGGCTCACGCCCGACGCGTCGGTGGGTCAGGTGACGCGCCTGCTCGCGGCATACGACCTGCTCGCCCTGCCGGTGCTGGACGCGCAGCGCCGGCTGCTGGGGGTGGTCACGGTCGACGACGTGCTGGACCACATCCTCCCGGACGACTGGCGCGGCAGCGACGACGAGCGGATGGAGGCGATAGCCGCGCAGTCCGCGCCGTCGACCCGCCGGGCTCCGACGCGACGGGGGGCGAACCGTGCCTGACCGTCTCGACACCCCGCTCGCGCAGCGGCGCGGCCTGGTCCCCCGGTTCCGGCTGGACGAGGACGCCGTCGGCAAGGCCACGGAGGCCATCGCCCGGTTCCTCGGCACGCCGCGGTTCCTCATCTACCTCACGGTGTTCTGCCTGCTCTGGCTCGCGTGGAACATCTGGGCCCCGGAGGACCTGCGGTTCGACAGCGCGGCCAACGGGTTCACGGCGCTCACCCTGATGCTCTCGCTGCAGGCGAGCTACGCCGCGCCGCTGATCCTGCTGGCGCAGAACCGGCAGGACGACCGCGACCGCGTCACCGCGGAGCAGGACCGGCAGCGCGGCGAGCGCAACCTCGCCGACACCGAGTACCTGGCCCGGGAGATGGCGGCGCTGCGGCTGGCCCTGTCGGAGGTCGCGACGCGCGACTTCGTGCGCTCCGAGATCCGCAACCTCCTGGAGGAGCTGGACGAGAAGGAGCGCGGTCAGGGCTCCACGTCGTCGTGGAGCACCACGCGCGACAGCTCGTAGGTGCCGCCCGGCAGCTTCCAGTAGTGCAGCCGGCGGGCCGACGGCGTGTTGACCTGCAAGGACACTCGCCAGCACACCGCGCCGTCGTCCCGGTGCCGGACCGGGTCGTCGCCGCCCGCGCCGGTGCGCAGGCGGTGCACCTGCAGGCCGTTCATGTCCTGCGCCAGGCCGGTCAGCACCATGACGAGCGTCCAGACGACCCGGTCCCGGCTGATGCCCTCGACGTCGGTCAGCGACGCGAGGAACCGGGGCCCGAGCGTGTACCCCGCCAGGGGGCGGCCGGCCTTCTCGGCCGCGGGGATGGCGCGGGCCCACTCGGTCAGCACCTCGAACCGGAGCTGCTCCTCGTCGTCGGTGAAGTACCGCTCCTCGGGCACCTCCACGCCGGCGTCGCCCAGCCGGTGGCGCAGGCGCGCCGCCTCCTGCCGGGCCTTGCGCAGGGCCGTGGCCTGCTGCTCCGCCCGGCGTTCGCTGCGCTCGAGCCGCTCGGTGAGCTCGCCGACGCGGCCCAGCAGGCGGTCCACCTCCAGCTCGACCTGGTGCCGCCGCACCTTGTCGTCCAGGAGGTCCTTCTCGAGCGACGCCACCCGGGACCGCGCGGCGTCGAGGGACAGGCTGAGGTCGCGGGCGGCCTTGCCGGCCGGCTCCGGTTCCGACGTCGTCGGTGAGGGCAGAGCGTCCTGGGCGCCGGCGTGGAAGGCGGCCACGTCGCCGGGGGTGGGCTTGCGCGGGCCGCCGGGCTGACCGTTGGCCGGGGCGGGGACCGCCGGTGCCGGGCGCAGACCGAACAGGTCGGCGGGCGTGGGGCGTCCGGCGGGACCGATCGACCCCAGCACCACGGGCCCGGCGATCCGGGGCAGCTCCGGCCCGGGCTCGGGCTCCGGCTCCGGCGGCTGGAGCCACGGCGGCCCGCCGTCCAGCAGCGCGATGGCGGGGAGCGGCTCGTCCTGGGACTCGTCGACGTCGTCCAGCCGCAAAGCCAGGCCGTCGAGCGGGGCGGGCACGCGGCGGGCGGCGATCACCTCGCCCTTCGTGAAGAGGTCGCCCAGCAGGTCCAGGTCGTTGCCGGTGATCTCCGCACGGCGCACCCGCACGTGCACGCCCGGCGCCAGGGCGATGCGCACGGCCTCGTCCTCGACGCTCTCGACCCGGCCCAGCACGACCTGACCCACCCGGTAGGCGGCGTGCACGGCCCGCCGCAGGGCGGCGACGTCGGGCAGCATGCCGCGGACGTCGAGGAGGCGGCGCGCCGGGTCGAGCGCCCCCGTGACCCGCATGCCCGGGGCGAGCACGCGCGCGAGGGGGACGTCGGCCAGGACGAGCTCCTCGGCGACGGTGGCCTGGCCGCCGTCGTCGGTGCTGACCAGGGCGCGCGTACCGAGCACACCCAGAACCGTGCCCTCGACGGGCGTCGCGCCGGGGGCGGTACGGGCCGCACCGACGATCCCGGCGCGCACCGCGAACCGCATCACGTCGCTGACGAGGCGGTCGCGCACCCGCGCGTCCTCGTCGCTCGAGTAGGCGAAGTGCAGCGGCGAGCGGCGCGGCTGGTGCACCCACTCCAGGTCGGTGCCGTAGACCCGGGACGCGCCGCCGTAGACCTGCGTGTCCGGCGGCATGCCGGACGAGAACTCCCAGGACACGTCGCCCGTCGGGATGACGACGACCTCGGCGAGCCCGGCCACGTCGTCGAGCACGCGCTGGGGGTCCACGAAGGGCGCGTCGTGGCCGGCCGGGGTGGAGATCACGACCACGGGCCAGGGCCGGCCCTGGCGCTGGAGCTCGGTCGCGAGGTCGCGCGCCTGGCCCTCCGAGGCGACATGCCGAACTCGCGCTGGGACGCGTGGCTCGGTCATGGGGGCCTCCTCACCCTTGGTGGTGACGCAGCGTACCGTTACCAACTGACGGGCACTGCAAGGACCCCGGCGTGGGCCGGTCCGGGGCCCGCCTAAGATCGATTCATGACCTCAGTCGACTCCCCCACGCTCGAGGCTCGTGTGCGCGACGCACTGACCGGCGTGCTCGACCCCGAGATCCGGCGGCCCATCACCGACCTGGGCATGGTCCGGTCGGTCTCGGTCGACGACGGCGGGGCGGTGACCGTTGGCGTGGACCTGACCGTCGCGGGCTGTCCGATGAAGTCGACGCTGGTCAAGGACGTGACGGCGGCGGCGACGGCGGTCGAGGGCGTCGCCGGGGTCGACGTCGACCTGGGCGTGATGACGGCCGAGCAGCGCTCGTCGCTCCGTTCGAAGCTGCGCGGCGGCGCGGGCGACCCAGTGATCCCGTTCTCGCAGCCGGGCTCGATGACCAAGGTGTTCGCGGTGGCGTCCGGCAAGGGCGGCGTGGGCAAGTCGTCGGTCACGGCGAACCTCGCGGTGGCGCTGGCCGCCGACGGCCTGTCGGTCGGCGTGATCGACGCCGACATCTACGGCTTCTCGATCCCCCGCATGCTGGGCGTGGACCGGCAGCCGACACGGGTCGACAACATGCTGCTGCCGCCCATCGCCCACGGGGTCAAGGTGGTCTCGATCGGCATGTTCGTGCCGAAGGGCCAGCCCGTCGTCTGGCGCGGGCCCATGCTGCACCGGGCGCTGGAGCAGTTCCTCGCGGACGTCTTCTGGGGCGACCTCGACGTGCTGCTGCTCGACCTGCCGCCCGGCACGGGCGACATCGCGATCTCGGTGGCGCAGCTGCTGCCGTCGTCCGAGATCCTCGTCGTCACGACGCCGCAGGCCGCCGCCGCCGAGGTCGCCGAGCGCGCCGGGTCCGTGGCGACCCAGACGTCGCAGGGCGTGGTCGGCGTGGTCGAGAACATGTCGTGGCTGGAGCAGCCCGACGGCACCCGGCTGCCGATCTTCGGCGAGGGCGGCGGCGAGCAGGTCTCGGCGCGGCTCACCCAGGTGATCGGCAAGAACGTGCCGCTGCTCGGCCAGGTGCCGCTCGACGTCGCCGTCCGTGAGGGCGGGGACGGCGGCACGCCGGTCGTGCTCGCCGACCCCGACTCCCCCGGCGCGAAGGTGCTGCGCGAGGTCGCCTCCGCGCTGGCCACCCGCAAGCGGGGGCTCGCCGGGATGCAGCTGGGGATCAACCCGGCCTGACGCTGGTCCGGCGCCCGTAGGCGAGCCTCCGGACCAGCAGCTCCGCGGGGCCCGCCCGGCCCGCGCGCTCCATGGCGCCCGCGGCGACGACGGAGAGCACCCAGACTCCGATCGCGACGGCCGCGGCCCCCGCGAACGACACGGTGTCCGCCAGGCCGAGCGTGAACGGGTAGAACAGCGCGAGCCAGACCAGCGACTGCGCGAGGTAGAACGTGAGCGAGCGGCGTCCGAGCGCGGCCAGCGCCGTCGTGAGAGGGCCCGGCGCGGCGGGTCCCGGCATGACGGGGCTGCCGGCCTGCGGGCCGGGCGCGACGTCGGGCGTCCGGCGGGCCACCAGGATCCCGACGAGCGCCGCGAGCCCGACCCCGCCCGCACAGCCGCCCAGCGTGTGGAGGATGGCGAGCGCCCAGCCCGTGGCCGACGACGCCGGTACCCAGAACCCGGCCACGACGAGCGCCTCGGGGAGCCGGGTGACCAGCGCGACGAGCAGCAGGATGACCGCGGCCCGGCGGAGCAGGGCGGCGTGGGCCTGGGGCTCGTCCAGGTAGTGGCGGCGCGCCGCCCAGATGCCGAAGAGCATGCCCGGCACCACCACGATCACGCTGAGGACGGTCTCGGGCAGCCAGCCGGGCAACCCGGACACGACATGGGTGGCGTAGTCGGCCGACATGTACGGCGCCATGCCGGACGGCTCGCCGGACAGCTCGGCGGCCACGGCACGCTGGTAGGTCCAGCCGATCAGCGCGACGCCGAACGGGAGGGTGACGGCAGCCGTCCACAGGAGCACGCGGTCACCGGCGGTGACCATGGCCGCGAGGAACAGCAGGGCGAACCCGTAGGTCGCGACGATGTCGACCGGCACGAGCAGCGCGTAGTGCGCCAGCCCGACGCCGACCAGCACGATCCCCCGGCGCCGCAGGAGCCGGCGGGTCTCGACAGGCCCGGTGCCGCGGGCCTCCTGCCGGTACAGGAGCTGGCCCATCGCGTACCCGAACAGGACGATGAACATCGAGCGTGCCTGGTTCTCCGCGAGCAGGGACCGGAGGAGCTCCGCGACCGTGTTCACGGTGGTGGGCGCGCGGTCGCTCACGAACCCCGGGGCGTGCGCCAGCGCGATGAGGAGCAGCATGAGGCCGCGCGCGACGTCGGGGGCGAGCGCCCGGGAGAGGCCCGCCTGTCGCGGGCCTGCGGGCTTCGGTAGTGCGGTCACGTCGTTCCTCTCACGTGCTGCCGGGCGTTGCGTTCACGGCAGCATCAACTGCTGACCCTGGCTGCGGCCAGCGGCTACGGTGGATCGTTGCGACCGCCGGACGACCAATGCACCAGGAGCGATGTGACCGGAGCACGCCTGAACCGGAGCGAGCGCGAGCGGGTCGCCGCCGGCCTGGCAGCGGGGCTCGACTACGCCGAGATCGCGCGGCGGCTCGGTCGGCCGACGTCGACCGTGACCCGTGAGGTCGCGCGCAACGGCGGGCCGGACGGGTACGTCGCCGACGACGCGGAGGCGGCGGCCCGCGAACGGGCCCGGCGCCCGCGCACGACCCCGCCGGCCGTGCCCGAGCCGGACCCTCGAGCCGCCTTCCTGGAGGAGTTCGCCGAGAACGTGGTGTCCACGGGCGTGCCGCGGACGACCGCCCGGGTGCTGGTGCAGATCCACTCGTCCGACCACGGGTGCACCGCCGCCGACCTCATCGCCGAGCTGGGGGTCTCGAGGGCCGCAGTGTCGAACGCGGTGGTGTACCTCGACGGGCTGCGGCTGATCCGGCGGGAGCGGGAACCGGAGACCCGCCGTGAGCGCTACGTCGTGGGCGACGACGTCTGGGCGACCTCCTGGAACGAGAGCGTCGACGCCAACGCACGCTGGGTGGCGAACACCACCCGGGGCGTCGAGGTGCTCGGCCCGGACACCCCGGCAGGGATCCGGCTCGCTCGGGCCGCGCGGTTCTTCACCGCGGTCCACGAGACGATGTCGGCGGGGCCGTGGCCGCTGGCGACCGGTGAGGCCGCGGCGGTCCTCCGGGCGCTGGCGCGGGCGGGAGTGCCGGTCACGGCCGACCAGCTCCGGAGCGTGCTGACGCCGGACCAGCGGGCGGTGCTGCGTCGTCGGGCGTGACGGGACGGTCCGGGATGCTCCTGGCGGCTCTACGAGCAGCCCCTCCTGCCGCAGCCTCGGCCCATCCCGACTACGCCCACCGAAGATTCGCCAGCAGCAGATCCGCGTGCCTCGCCGCCCCGGATGCGGTTCGGTGGGCACCATGCGAATCCTGGTGCTCGGTGGAACCGTCTTCCTGTCCCGCGCGGTCGCGGCGGCCGCCCTGGCCCGCGGCCACGACGTCGTGTGCGCGGCCCGCGGCGTGAGCGGCACGGTGCCCGACGGCGCCACGCTGGTGCGCTGGGACCGCGCCGACGAGGTCCCCGCAGCACTGGCTGAGGACCCGTTCGACGCCGTCGTCGACGTCTCCCGCATCCCCTCGCACGTGCGCCGCGCGGTCGCGGCCTTCCCGGACGCCCACTGGACGTTCGTGTCGACGGTCAACGTCTACTCTGACACCGCCACGGTGGGCGGCACCCCCGCCACCCTCCCGCTCCTGGACCCGGTCGAGACCGACGAGGACCCGGCCTCCGGCCCGGAGGTCTACGGCGCGATGAAGGTGGCCTGCGAGAACATCGTCCGCACGGGCGCGGCGGCGGCCCTCGTGATCCGGCCCGGCCTGATCGTCGGGCCGGGCGACCCGAGCGGCCGGTTCACCTACTGGCCCGCCCGGTTCGCGGAGGCCGCGGAGGACGGCCTGCCGGTGCTCGTCCCCGAGCCCGTGGACGACCCCGTCCAGCTCGTCGACGTCCGCGACCTCGCGGAGTGGATCGTGACGGCGGCGGAGCAGGGCACGACGGGCGACTTCGACGCCGTCTGCCCGCCCGTGCCCCGGTCGGAGCTGCTGGCCGGGGTGGCCGACGGCGTCGGCGCGGACCCGAAGCTGGTCGCCGTCGCGCCCGAGACCCTGACGGAGCACGAGGTGGCGCAGTGGGCCGGGCCGCGGTCGATCCCCTTCTGGGTCGCGGACCTGGTCGAGGGCGGGTTCATGACCCATGACGTCACGTCCTCGCTGGCGGCGGGCCTGCGGATCCGGCCATTCGCCGAGACCGCCCGCGACACCGTCGCCTGGCTCCGCGCCACGCCGGACGCCAAGGTCACGGGCCTCACGCGGGACGAGGAGCAGGAGGTGCTGGCCGCCGTCCGGGGCTGAGCGTCGACACGACGCGTTGACGCAATGATTGCGTCATTACTAAAGTAGCGACATGCTCTTCCCGACCCCTGCGCTCTCAGACGCCGACCGCCGCGTCCTCGACGACATCGACCGGTCGCGCGAGCAGCTGCGCCTGCAGGTCCGGTCGACTCCCACGAAGTGGACCGACGGCCTGCGGCGCTTCCTCACCGCCGACGCCGTCGCCGCCTCGAACTCGATCGAGGGCTTCCGCGTCTCGACCGTCGACGCGGAGGACCTCATGGAGGGCGAGCGCGACGTCGATGTCTCGGAGGAGAACCGCGACGAGACGTTGGCCTACCAGCGGATGATGACCTACATCCAGTCGCTGCACGACGCACCGGACTTCGGCTACAGCAAGGGCCTGCTCAACGGTCTCCACTGGATGCTGCAAGGACACCACCACACACCGGCTCGACCGGCCGGCCAGTGGCGCAAGGGCTCGGTGTACGTCACGGATACCCGCGACCCGAGCATCGCCGTCTACACGGCACCCCCGGTCGAAGAAGTCCCGGGTCTCATGTCCGAGCTCGTGGACTGGCTCAACGACGAGGACTCGACGCACGCCGTCGTCCGCGCCGCGATGGCACACCTGCATCTGGTGTCGATCCACCCCTGGTCGGACGGGAACGGCCGGATGTCGCGCTCGCTGCAGACGCTGGTGACGGCCCGGGCGGGTGTGCTCGCCCCGGAGTTCTCGTCGATCGAGGCCTGGCTGGGCCGCCCCGGGAACACCTGGGAGTACTACCGGCAGCTCGGTGCACGAGGGGCCACCTACCTTCCCGACCAGGACGTCTCCGAGTGGGTCAGGTTCAATCTCGTGGCGTCTCATCAGCAGACCCAGTCGGTCCATCTGAGGCTCGAAAGGTCCACCCGCGTACTCCAGCACCTCGACACGTTCGTGGACTCACTGGGCTTGAGTCCACGGGTCGTGAGCGCGCTGCACGACGTCGCGCTCTCGGGACGGGTGCGCAGGAGCCGGTACGAACACTCAGAGCACCTGCAGGTCCAGCAGGCACAACGCGACCTGCGGGAACTCGTGGCGGCACGAGTGCTGGAACCGGTGGGCCGGACGCGCGCCCGTTACTACGTCGCGGGCGAAACGTTCCCGCAGGAGGCACGGGAGGTGGCCGGCACCCCCTTCACGCTGACGGACCCGTACGAAAGGTAGCCGCCGGGCGGCTCACCACGAACGACGTCGGGAAGCGTATTCCCCCGCACGCGCCGAGGACCTACCGTTGTGCCGGGTACTCCGGACGAACGTCCCACCCGGGCCGTTCCCGACCTGGACAAGGAAGTCCTCATGACGCACAGCACACACCGGCGGCGCGCCCTCGCGGGCAGCGCCGCCCTGGCCGTCGCGCTGACGACGGCGGGCCTCGCGATCGGGCCCTCGGCTGCGGGCTACGGCGAGGCCGTGATCGAGCCCGTCGAGACCGACCTGGCCGGCAAGGACTGGGTCACAACCCACGCCACCAGCAACGATGCTGACTCCGGCCGGGCGACGGACGGCGACGAGAGCACCGTCTGGACGCCGTCGGGCCGCACGGCGCACGGCAAGAGCACGAAGGACCAGGCCCTCACCCTCGACCTCGGCGGCGCCTACGACGGCCTCCACAAGATCGAGGTGGTCCTCGCGGACGCGACGCCCGCCCGCTACGTCGTCGAGGTATCGCGCGACAGGAAGCGGTGGGTGACCGTCGCCGATCATCACGACGGCCGCAGCGGCGCGGCCGGCACCACTGCCCTGCTCGACCGCGACGGCACCCGCTACGTGCGCGTCCGGTTCACCGACCCCGCCGCGGCCAGGGACACCAGGAACGGCGTCGCCGAGGTCCACGCCTACAACTACCTGCGCGACGACCTGAAGCTCGGCGCCGACCTCTCCTACGCGGACCAGGAGCGCGACCAGCCCTACTACCTCGACGCCGAGGCGGCCCTGGCCGGCGAGCCGGACCCCGGCCCGCGCCTGCTCGACGTGGTCGAGGACCGCGGCATGGAGCACCTGCGGCTGCGGATCTGGAACGACCCGCGCGACGAGACCACCGGCGTCGAGACCGACCCGGCGTACCAGGGGCCCGAGCGCTCGCTGACGGTCGCCCGCGAGATCGTCGACCGCGACATGAGCCTCGGCATCGACTTCCACTACGCCGACAGCTGGGCCGACCCGAGCAAGCAGCCCAAGCCGCGCGCCTGGGCCGAGCTGCCGTTCGACGAGCTCACCGGTCAGGTGCACGACTTCACCGCGGACTACCTGACCCAGCTGCGGGAACAGGGCACCGTCCCGGCCAAGGTCGCGGTGGGCAACGAGGTGATCAACGGGTTCCTGTACGGCAGCGAGGCGCGGATCATCGGCACCACCGCGCCCCAGTACTTCACGGACCAGGCCGACGTCTACCAGTCCCAGCCCGGCGGCGGCCTGCTGTGGGACTACTGGCGCAGCACCGACCCGGAGGAGCAGCGGCTCTACACCGAGCAGTGGGACCGGTTCGCCACGCTCATGGCGTCCGGCATCGACGCCGTGCGCGAGGCGTCGCCGGAGTCCGAGGTCGAGATCCACGCGATCGTCGACACGGGCCGCCTCGACAAGACCATGGAGTTCTGGACCCAGCTCCTGACCCGCCTGGAGGCCGCCGACGCCACCCCGGACGTGCTGGCCCTGTCCTACTACCCCGAGTGGCACGGCAGCCCCGAGGAGCTCGAGCACAACCTGCACACCATCGCGGACGCTTTCCCGGACTACGCCCTCGACGTCGCCGAGACCGCCTACCCCGCGGAGAGCTGGCCGCCCGGCGACCCGACGCCGCTGCCCAACTCGCCGTTCCCCGTGACCGTCCAGGGCCAGGCCGACGCGATCCAGCGCGTCTTCCAGGCCGCGAACGACGTGCCCGGCAACCGGGTGCAGGGCGTGCTCGTGTGGGAGCCCGCGAACTGGCAGCCCATGTTCACCTGGGTCGAGACCGGCTCCGGCTGGTTCCCCGAGGCCAACGCGTCGCTCGACGTCTTCCACGACAGCGACGTCACGCACGTGCTCCAGGACGACGTCCGCGCGGTCGCCCGGACCGGCGACGACGTGCGGCTGCCCCGCACCGTCGGCGTCCTGTCGCCGGGCGAGGGCCGGCCGGGCCGCACCGCCGTCGACTGGCAGGCCGTGCCCGACGGCGCGACCGCCGTCCCGGGCACGTACACCGTCACCGGGACGACGGAGTACGGTCCCGTCACGGCGACGGTTCGCGTGCTGCCCGGCCGTTGACCGAGTTCCACCAGATACACCCTGAAAGGACCCTCATGCCTCAGACCTCCAGCTTCACCCCCGGACCGCGGTTCGACGGCTGGCTGACCGGCGTCGACCAGATCAGCTACGGCGGCGACTACAACCCCGAGCAGTGGCCCGAGGAGGTCTGGGCGGAGGACGTCCGGCTCATGAACGAGGCGGGCGTGAACCTCGTCAGCCTCGGCATCTTCAGCTGGGCGCTGCTTGAGCCGCGGCCGGGCGAGTTCGACTTCGGCTGGCTGGACCGCATCATCGGGCTGCTGCACGACGGCGGCATCCGGATCCTGCTCGCCACGCCGACGGCGGCCCCGCCGGCCTGGCTGTACGCGGCCCACCCGGACGCCCGGGTGGTCGACCGGGACGGCACGCCGATGGGACCGGGCGGCCGCGGGCTCATGGCGCCCACGGCCCCCGCCTACCGGGAGGCGGCGCTACGCATCACGCAGGCCCTGGCCGAGCGGTACGGCAAGCACCCCGCGCTGGCCGGCTGGCACGTGCACAACGAGTACGGCGCGCCGGTGGCGCTGGACTACTCCGTGCACGCCCAGCGCGCGTTCCGCGAGTGGCTGCGCGAGCGGTACGGCTCCCTCGACGCCCTGAACGCCGCCTGGGGCACGGCCTTCTGGGGTCAGCACTACGCCGACTGGGAGCACGTCCAGGTCCCGGCGGCCGCCCCGGAGGCGGTCAACCCCGCGCAGCAGCTCGACTTCGCCCGGTTCTCGGACGCCGCCCTGCGGGCCTGCTTCATCGCCGAGCGCGACGCCGTCCGCGAGCACTCGACAGCCCCGGTGACCACGAACTTCATGGCCGCGAGCTGCCCCTGGACGGATCTGTTCGCGTGGGGCAAGGAGGTCGACCTGGTCTCGAACGACCACTACCTCCGGGCCGCCGACCCGCGCGGGTACGTGGGGCTGTCGCTGGCCGCCGACCTCACGCGATCCGTCGCGGGCGGCAAGCCGTGGCTCCTGCTGGAGCACTCGACCTCCGCCGTGAACTGGCAGCCGCGCAACGTGGCCAAGCGGCCCGGGGAGCTGGCCCGCAACTCGTTCGCCCACCTGGGCCGCGGCGCGGACGCGGTCATGTTCTTCCAGTGGCGCGCCTCGCGCTCCGGCGCGGAGAAGTTCCACTCGGCGATGCTCCCGCACGCAGGCACGGCCTCGCGCGTGTGGCGCGAGGTCACCGAGCTGGGCGCGAACCTGGGCCGGCTCACCGAGCTCCGCGGCTCCCGCGTCCGGGCCGACGTGGCCCTGGTCTGGGACTACGAGTCGTTCTGGGCGCAGGACCTGGAGTTCCGGCCCAGCGAGGGCGCGCGGCACCGCGAGCGCGTCGACGCCTACTACGACCGGCTCTGGCGGGACGGCCACACGGTCGACCTGGTCCGCCCCGGGCAGGAACTGTCGGGGTACAAGCTGGTCGTCGCCCCGGCGTCGTACCTGCTCTCGGCCGAGGACGCCGCCAACCTCACCGCCTACGTCGAGGCCGGCGGCTCGCTGCTGGTGAGCTACTTCAGCGGCATCGTCGACGAGCACGACGCCGTGCACCCGGGCGGCTTCATGGCCCCGCTGCGCGACGCGCTCGGCGTGTGGGTGGAGGAGTTCCTGCCGCTGCGCGCCGACGACGCGCTCACCGTCGCCTACCGGGCCGGGGCGGCGGGGGCCGGCGCCGCGACCAACGACACCACCGACCTCACGGGCACGGTCTGGGCCGACGACCTGGTGCTGGACGGCGCCGAGCCCGTCGGCACCTACACCGACGGCCCCAAGCCGGGCGGCGCGGCCATCACCCGGCACCGGCACGGCGCGGGCACGGGCTGGTACGTGTCCACCGCGCTCGACGTCGACGCGCTGTCCACGGTCATGGCCGACGTGTACGCGGGCGCGGGCCTGGCGCCGTCGGGCACCGTGGACGGGCTGGAGGTCGTGCGCCGGCACGGCGACGGCGCCTCCTGGACCGTCGCGATCAACCACACCGACGGCGACGTGAAGCTGCCGCTGGGCACGCACGCCACGGATCTGCTCACCGGCCAGGAGGTCGTGGGCGACGCCGACGTGCCCGCCGGAGCGGTCCGCGTGCTGCGCCAGGAGGCCTGAGCCCGCGTCCCGATCCTGAGCGCGCCGGTCTCGCTGCCTGACCGGCTGGTGGGGCCGGCGCGCTCAGGGGGCAATAATCAGGTACGTGACCACCATCAACTGGCTCGAGGCCTGGAGCGCCGAGGACGGCGCGCGCCGGGTCGACGAGCTCTTCACCCGTTCGTTCGACGGCTCCCCCGAGGGCGTCTGGTCCGCCCCTGGGCGGGTCAACCTCATCGGCGAGCACACCGACTACAACGCCGGGCTCTGCCTGCCCACGGCGCTGCCGCACCGCACCTACATCGCGCTGCGCCCCCGCGAGGACGACCTGGTCCGGCTCGTGTCGGCGCAGGCCGAGGGCGTCTGGGAGGCCCGCCTGTCCGACGTCGCGCCCGGCGCCGTCGAGGGCTGGGGCGCCTACGTCGCCGGCGTCGCCTGGGCCCTGGCCGAGGCCGGGCACAAGGTCGGCGGCTTCGAGGCCGCCGTGGACTCGTGCGTACCGTTCGGGGCCGGCCTGAGCTCCTCGGCCGCCCTGGAGGCCGCCGTCGCCGTGGCGCTGGACGCCGTGACGGGCCTCGGCCTGGTCGCCTCCGACGCCGGGCGCGCCGAGCTGGTCGACGTCACCCGCCGCGCGGAGAACGAGATCGCCGGCGCGCCCACCGGCGGGCTCGACCAGTCGGCGTCGCTGCGCTGCCGCGAGGGCTACGCGCTGCTGCTCGACTTCCGGCCGGGCCTCAAGCCGCTGGAGTCGGGCGTGCCGGTGCCGTTCGACCTGGACACCGCCGGCCTCACGCTGCTGGTCGTCGACACCAAGGCGGAGCACTCGCACGTCTCCGGGGAGTACGGGGCGCGCCGCGCCTCGTGCGAGCAGGCCGCGGAGCTGCTGGGCCTGGAGTCGCTGCGCGACATCGCGCCGACCCTCGGCGGCATGGGCATCGACCGGGCGCTGGCCGAGCTCGAGCCCCACGACCCCGACGGCGTGCTGCGCCGTCGCGTGCGGCACGTCGTGTCCGAGATCGACCGCACCGCGCGGTTCGCCGATCTGGTGCGCGAGGGCCGCGCGGCCGACGTCGGCCCGTTCATGGTCGCCTCGCACGTCTCGCTGCGCGACGACTACGAGGTCTCCTGCCGCGAGCTCGACCTGGTGGTCGACTCGGCCATGGCGGCGGGCGCCCTCGGCGCGCGCATGACGGGCGGCGGGTTCGGCGGCAGCGCCATCGCGCTGGTCCGCCTGTCCGACGTCGACACGGTCGCCCAGGCGGTCGCCGACGCGTTCGCCGAGGCCGACCTGACGGAGCCGGTGTTCCTGCTGGCGCCGCCGTCGGCCCCGGCGGGCTGAGCACCGCCCCACCCGACCCGGCGCAAGGGCCCCGCACCGTCAGGTGCGGGGCCCTTCCTCGCAAAGGCTTGGCTTCACCCCGTACTTTCATCCCCTCCGGGGCGGTAACTGCATTAATGTCCAGCAGGCCGCCACCCGTCCCCGCCGCGAGGAGCCCCCGTGGGTGCTGTCCGCCAGTACGTCTTCCCCACCGCCCGGATCATCATCTGGGCCGTGATCGCCGCCGCGCTCGTCGTCCTGGCGCTCAAGGGCGCCGAGCTCGACCCACCGGATGCGCTGCAGCCCACGGGCGAGATCACCGAGGCGGTGATCCCCGTCGAGAAGGGCTCCGTCACCAACGCGGTCACCGTGCCCGCGTCCGTGGTCACCGACCCGCCGGTCGAGATCAAGGCCACGGCGGACGGCGTGATCGCCAAGATCGAGGTCGACGACGCGAAGGTCGGCAAGGACACCCGCGTCCTGTGGATCAAGAGCGAGGAGCTCGTCGACCCGGTGGTCGAGGTCGACGAGGAGACCGGCGAGGAGACCGTCACCGAGCAGGAGCCGAAGGTCACCTGGACCTCGGCCCTCGCCCCGGTCGCCGGCACGGTGGACATCACGGTGCTCAAGGACCAGGCGGTCACGGTGGGCGAGGTCATCGGCACCGTCTCCCCCGGCACCCTGTCCGTGTCGGGCACGCTGACCGCCGACCAGCAGTACCGGCTGGTCGGGGCCACCGGCAAGGCGCAGGTGACGCTCAAGGGCGGGCCCGCGCCGTTCACCTGCACCGGGCTGACGATCGGCGAGGCGCCCGCCGGCGACTCCGTCGGCGGCGAGGACGTCATGGGGGGCGCCCCCGAGGCCGCCACGGGCGCCGTCCACTGCTCCATCCCGCGCAAGGTCAAGGCGTTCTCCGGCCTGGGCGCCGAGATCGAGATCACGAACGGCAACGCGAAGGACGTCGTCGTGGTGCCGATCTCCGCGGTCCTCGGCACCTCCCAGACCGGCCAGGTGTGGACCGTCAAGGAGGAGGGCGCCGAGCCCGAGCCCCGCGACGTGACCCTGGGCCTGACGGACGGCCTCCAGGTCGAGGTCACCAAGGGCCTCAAGGCCGGCGAGCAGATCCTGGAGTTCACACCCGTCGACGACGGCACGGAGGGCGGCGTCGACTGCTCGGACAGCGCCGCCTACGACCAGGCGTCGATGGACGGCGACATGGATACCATGCAGGCGTTCGAGGAGGAGTGCTTCGGATGACCGGCACCCCGCTCGTCCACCTGCAGGGCGTCACCCGGCACGTGGAGCTCCCGGACGGGAGCACGCTGGAGATCCTCCGCGGGGTGGACCTGACGGTCGGCTCCGGTGAGCACGTGGCGATCGTGGGCCGCTCCGGCACCGGCAAGTCCACGCTGCTGAACATCCTGGGCCTGCTCGACTCCCCCACCTCCGGCGAGTACCTCCTGGAGGGCGAGCCCGTGGGCCGGCTGCGCAGCCGGGCCCTGGCCCGGCGCCGGGGCGACGACTTCGGCTTCGTGTTCCAGCAGTTCAACCTGCTGCAGGGGCGGACGGCCCTGGAGAACGTGGCCGCGCCCCTCCTGTACGCACGCGGCAAGCCGTTCTGGAACCGCACCCGGCTCGCCGCGCAGTCCCTCGAACGCGTCGGGCTGGGCGAGCGCCTCGACACGCGCCCCGAGAAGCTGTCCGGCGGCGAGCAGCAGCGTGTCGCCATCGCCCGCGCCCTGGTTCGCGGGCCGCGCGTCATCCTCGCCGACGAGCCGACCGGCGCCCTCGACGTCGAGACCGGGCAGGCGATCATGACGCTCCTCGACGACGCCGCGAGCGAGACCGGGGCCGCACTGGTGACCATCACGCACGACCTCGCGATCGCGGCCCGCGCCGACCGGCAGTTCCGCCTGGCCGACGGCGTGCTGGTGCCCATCCACCTCGACGCGCCCGCGGCCGTGGCCGAGACGGCGCCCCAGTCCGCCGGGTTCCCCGCATGACCGGCATCGTGGGCGCGATCGTCGAGGCCTGGGACGAGCTGCGGATCCACAAGGTCCGTGTCCTGCTCGCACTGGTCGGCGTCGCCTGCGCCGTCACCGCGATCACCGGCATCACGGCCGCCGTGACGATGTTCGGGCAGGCCATGCAGGAGCAGAACGAGCGCATGTCGGGCCGCGACACCACGCTGGAGGCGTGGTCGATGGGGCCGGTCGAGGGCGGGATGACGCCTGCCGAGATCGATACGGCGGTCGACGACGTGGCCGAGCGGCACAAGATCTCGTACCACTCCGTGCGCGCGACGATGGATCTCGCGGTGCGCGGCGGGGACAGCGGGGCCTACGCGGAGTGGTCGGCCGTCGACGTCGACAGCGGGACCATCACCCGCCAGGACCTCGAGGGAGGCCGCTGGTTCACGGAGTCCGACGCCGAGCGGCTGGCCCCGGTGCTCGTGGTGAACCAGGCCTTCCTGGACGCCTACGCCGGGGGCGCCCCCGTGACGACGCACCCGAAGGTCGTGCTCGAGGGCGAGTCGCCCGTGGCCGCCACCGTGATCGGCGTGGTGCCCGTGCAGTGGAACGACGAGGGACCGCGCGCCATGATGCTGTTCGACCAGGCCGTGCGCTGGTTCCCCGACCGGGTGATGGCCGACAGCTACCGGTTCTGGGTGCCGCCGGAGCTCGCCGACCGGTTCGCCGAGGTGCTGCCCCGCGACCTGGCGGCGGCGGGCGTCCGGTTCGACGTGCAGCAGCCGATGGCCGACGCCGTGGTGATCGACCGCGTGCTGCAGTACCTGGTGCTCGGCGTGGGCGGCTTCGCGCTGCTGCTGGGCGGCCTCGGGCTGCTCAACATCGCGCTCGTGACGGTGCGCTACCGGATCCGGGAGATCGGCATCCGGCGGTCCTTCGGGGCCACCAGCGGGCGCGTGTTCTTCGGCGTGCTCATGGAGTCGGTGGTCGCCACCACCGTGGCAGGCGTCGTCGGCGTGGTGATCGCGGTGGCCGTGATCAAGAACATCCCGATCGACCGCATCTTCGGCCGGCCGCTCGACGACCTGCCCGGCTTCCCGTTCGACGCCGCCCTGGTGGGCATGGCGTGCGCCGTCGGGATCGGCGCCCTGGCGGGGCTGATCCCGGCGATCTACGCCGTGCGGGTCAAGGTGATCGACGCGATCCGGTACTAGAGCTCGTAGGTCGCCACGACCGGGGCGTGGTCGCTCCAGCGCTCCGCGTACGTGGGCGCGCGGTCCACCTCGACCTTGCGGCAGGCGCCCGCGAGCGCCTTGTTGGCGAGCTGGTAGTCGATGCGCCAGCCGGAGTCGTTGTCGTACGCCGCGCCCCGCCACGACCACCACGTGTACGGGCCGGGGCCGTCACCGGCGTGGTGGCGGCCCAGGTCGGTCCAGCCGTGCTCGTCGAGCCAGCGGGTCACGTAGGCGCGCTCCTCGGGCAGGAAGCCGGCGCTCTTCTGGTTGCCCTTCCAGTTCTTGATGTCGGCGTTCTGGTGGGCGATGTTGAGGTCGCCCGCCACGACGGCCGGCGTCGGCGTCTCGGCAAGCTCCGCCAGGCGCGCGGTCACCTTCTCCAGGTACGCGTACTTGGCGACCATCGTGTGCTCCTGGCCCGGGTTGGTCGACCCGGAGTGCAGGTAGGCGGAGATCGCGGTGAACGTGCCGCCGTCGGGCAGGCTGATGTCAGCCTCGACCCAGCGGCCGGTGTCGGCGCCCTCCTCGGCGGCACCGTCCGGGCCGTGGGCCGCGAGGCCCGTGCGGACCTCGCCGAGCGGCAGGCGGGACGCGACGAGCACCCCGGCGCGGCCCTTGACCTCGCTCTCCGCGTGCGCGACGTGCCAGCCGTCGAGCAGCTCGCGCGCCAGCTTGTCGGGTGCGCGCACCTCCTGCAGCAGCAGTACGTCCGGGGTGCGGGTGGCGATCCAGGACTCCATGCCGCGGCGGACGGCGGCTCGGATCCCGTTGACATTGGCGGTGGCGACGATCAGGGGCACCGGGGCAGCCTAACCGGAGCCCCTGACACGCCCCGATCACGGTCAGGTCAGGCGCCGTCGTGCGCCGCCTGCAGGGCCGCGACGTCGATCTTGCCCATCTGCAGCATGGCGTTCATCGTGGCGATCTCGGCGGGCGTCGTGTACGAGCCGCTGAGCCGCTCGAGCTCCTTGGGGATCACCTGCCAGGACACCCCGAACCTGTCCGTGCACCAGCCGCACGCGCCGGGCTGGCCGCCGTCGGCCGTCAGCACGTCCCAGTAGTGGTCGACCTCCGCCTGGCCCTCGACCAAGAGGTAGAACGAGAACGCCTCGTCGAGCGTGCGGTGCGGTCCGGCGTTCAGGCCGATCACGGGCTGCCCGGCCACGGTGAACTCCACGACGAAGTCGGTGCCGGCCTCGGCGCCCGGGGCGTTCTCCGGGGCCTTGACCACGCGCTCGATGGACGAGCCGGGGATGTGCTCGGCGTAGAAGGCGGCGGCCTCGCCGGCCTTGTTGTTCCCGAACCAGAGATGGGTCCGAACGCTCACCATGATGTCCTCCTGAGTCGGTCGGGGCCGCAGCGGCCCCGTCATCAACTCTTCAGACGCGGAGCCGCCCCGCAACTCATCGCCGGTAGGTTCACCCGCCCGTACTCTCTGCGATCGCACCGCGTCGAACGTAGGAATGGTCGCTCTCTCAGTGCTGAGAGCCCGACCATTCCTACGTT
>NZ_JBHVEG010000109.1:0-20692 GCF_042802395.1 Promicromonospora sp. NPDC057488 | reverse complement strand
TGTCAGACGTACAGGTCACTCCGGTGACCTGTACGTCTGACACGTCGGCGCGGGTCTGACAGCTTTTGTGTTCCACGGGATCGACACACGGCGCGCCGAAGGTAATGCCGGTACAAAGGCCTGGCGAATCGGCACAATCGACCCATGCCTTCCTCACGTCGCCCGGCGCGGCCCTCGGGTTCGGCGCGCGGCTCGGGTGCGCGCCCCTCGTCGACCCCGCGCACGGGCGCGTCCGGCGCCAAGGGCGGCAAGGGGACGACGCCGGCGAAGGGCCGCGCGGGAGCCAAGAAGGCTCCCGGGTCGGCAGCGAAGGGGCCGGCGGCGAAGGGGTCGGCGGCGAAGGGGGCCGCGGCCAAGAGCACGAAGGGTTCCTCGGCGAAGGACGCGAAGGGCGCGAAGGGCTCGAAGGCGGCCAAGGACGCCGCCGCGGGCCGGAGGACTGGGACGACGGCGGGGCGCACCGCCGCGAAGCCGACGGCTCCGCGCTCGACGACGGCCGCGCCGACCGCACGCAAGCCCGCCGCGCCGTCGACGTCGGCGAGCCACCGGACGGCCGCACCCCGCTCGGCCTCGAGCCGGGCCGCCGCCGGTCGGCCGGCCGCCCGCACGGCGAACGCCGCGCCCCGGGGTACGCGGCCGACGTCGGGCAGCGGGGCGAAGCGACCGGCGCAGCCGCGCCGCCGGAGCACGGCCACGGGCAGCGTCGCGCCGCCCACCCGGCCGGCGCGCGCCGACCGCAGGCGCGGCAGCTACGGGCTCGTGGTGCCCGAGGTGCTCACCGTCCGCGCCATGGTGCTGTCCGTCGTGGTGCTCCTCGCCGTGGTGCTGCTGCTGCCGACCGTGCGCGCCGTGGTGACGCAGCAGGCAGAGCTGCGCGACCTGCGTTCCGAGCTGAGCCAGCAGCAGGAGCAGAAGGCCGAGCTCGAGACGGAGCTCGCCCGCTGGGACGACCGCTCGTACGTCATCGAGCAGGCCCGGTCGCGCCTGCGGTTCGTCATGCCGGGGGACAAGGTGTGGCGCCCGCTCGACACCGACTCGGTCGAGCAGGAGGCGCCGCGGCCCGGCGTCGTGGAGCCGTCCCCGGGCGCGTCCGAGGACGACGTGCCCTGGTACACGAACGTGTGGGACTCCGTGCGGATCGCGGACGGCGAGTAGGCGGCTCGGCGCCACCCGCCGGCTGGGAGACAATGGGGCGGTGAACACCGCGACTGACACCGTGTCCGACGACGACCTCCGCGTCCTGGCCGAGCAGCTCGGCCGCGAGCCGCGCGGCGTCGTGGGGATCGCGGCGCGCTGCGTGTGCGGCCGTCCGACGGTGGCGCGCACCGCGCCCCGCCTGCCCGACGGCACCCCGTTCCCGACCGTCTTCTACCTGACGCACCCCGGTGCGGTGGCCGCCGCCTCGACGCTGGAGGCCAACGGCGTCATGAAGGAGATGACGGCCCGGCTGGAGACCGACGAGGAGCTTGCCGCGGCCTACCGCGCCGCGCACCAGCACTACCTGGCGCAGCGCGAGGCGATCGGGCACGTCGACGAGATCGACGGCATCTCCGCGGGCGGCATGCCGACGCGCGTCAAGTGCCTGCACGTCCTGTTCGCGCACGCGCTCGCCGCCGGCCCGGGCGTGAACCCGCTGGGTGACGAGGCGCTCGCCCTGGCCAGGGACACCTGGCGCCCGGACCGCTGCACCTGCTGAGCCTCGCGTCCTGAGCCCCGCGCTTCGGGAAACCGCGGGCGTGAGGTTTCTCGCGAACCGGCACGTCCGACGTCGCGCGGCCGGAGCGCCTGGGAGAATCCTCGCGTGACTTCCTCTCGCGTGGCCGCGGTCGACTGCGGCACCAACTCGATCCGCCTGCTGGTCGCGGACGTCGACGCCGCCGGAAACCTCACGGAGCTCGACCGCCGCATGGAGGTGGTGCGGCTCGGCCAGGGCGTCGACCGCACCGGTGAGCTCGCGCCCGAGGCGCTGGAGCGCACCCTCGCGGCGACCCGGCAGTACGCGACGCTCATCGAGGCCGCCGGCGCACAGCGCGTGCGGTTCGTCGCGACGTCCGCCACCCGGGACGCGCGCAACCGCGACGCCTTCTTCGACGGCGTCCGGGACGCGCTCGGCGTCGACGTCGAGGTGATCAGCGGGCACGAGGAGGCCGAGCTCTCGTTCCGCGGCGCCACCAGCGGCGTCGCCGGGGCGCACGCCGGTCCCTACCTCGTGGTCGACCTCGGCGGCGGTTCCACCGAGCTGGTCCTCGGCACGGACGCGGTGGACGCGAGTATCTCGATGGACGTCGGCTCGGTGCGGATGACGGAGCGGCACCTGCACACCGACCCGCCGTCGGCCGCCGAGATCGAGGCGGCCCGCGCGGACGTCCGGGCCCACCTGGACGACGCCGCCCGTGTGGTGCCGCTGGGGAGCACCACCACGCTGGTGGGGCTGGCGGGCTCGATCACGACCGTGACCGCACACGCCCTTGGCCTGACCGAGTACCAGCGCGAACGCGTGCACGGGGCCCGGCTGCCCGTGGAGACCGTGCTCGCCTCCTGCGCCGCGCTGCTCGCGGCGCCGCGGGCCGAGCGCACGGCGATGGGCTTCCTGCACCCGGGGCGGGTCGACGTGATCGCCGCCGGGGCGCTCGTGTGGTCCGAGGTGATCCAGCGCGTCGTGGCCGACGTGCGGGCCGCAGGCGGTTCGCTGACCCACGTGGTGACCAGCGAGCACGACATCCTGGACGGGATCGCGCTGTCGATGGGCTGACGCTCTCCCGAGATTCCTTGCCCGCGGATTTCCGTTGCTCGGGAACTCCAGTCCCAGGTGGTCCGTTGACCGGGCACGATACGCAGCGAAGCGGCGTGGTGGGCGTCACGCTCCCGCCGCTCTTTGCCATGTGAAGAAACACGCTTGTGGCGCGGTACCCTGGGAATCATGCCTCAGAACGACCTGACCTCGGTCAGCCATGCTTCCGACCCGGCGACGCCGCGCCCGCGGAAGGTGCCGCGCATCGTCGTGCTCGGCGGCGGGTCCGTCGGCCTGTACGTGGCGCGCCGTCTGCGAAAGAAGCTGAAGAAGCGCGAAGCGGCCATCGTCGTCGTCGACCCGCGCCCGTACATGACGTACGCGCCCTTCCTGCCCGAGGCGGGTGCGGGCTCCATCGACGCCCGCGACGTCGTCGCGCCGCACCGCAAGGCCCTCAAGGGCATCGACGTGCTGCAGGGCAAGGTCACGACGATCGAGCACGGCCGCAAGGCCGTGAAGATCCAGCCGGAGGAGGGCGACGAGTACGAGGTCACCTACGACCAGCTGGTCGTCGGCCTCGGCTCGGTCTCGCGCACGCTGCCCATCCCGGGCCTGGCGGAGTCCGCGATCGGCTTCAAGAACGTGGAGGAGGCCATCGCGGTCCGCAACCACGTCATCAACCGCATGGACGTCGCGTCCTCCACGTGGGACGCCGACCTGCGCAAGCGCATGCTCACGTTCACCTTCGTGGGCGGCGGGTTCGCCGGCATCGAGGCGCTCGCCGAGATCGAGGACATGGCGCGCTACGCGACGCGGCAGTACAACACGATCGAGGCGTCCGACCTGCGGTTCGTCATGATCGAGGGCGCCGGCCGCATCCTGCCCGAGGTCACGGAGCCGATGGGCGAGTACGCCCTGGCCGAGCTGAAGAAGCGCGGCATCGAGTTCCACCTCAACACGTTCCTCTCGTCCTGCGTGGACGGGCACGTCGTCACGTCGACCGGTGTCGAGTTCGACACCGAGACCATCGTGTGGACCGCGGGCGTCAAGGCGAACCCGGTCATCAAGGAGTCGTCCGACCTCCCGTTCGACAAGCTGGGCCGCGTCATCGTGCTCCCCACCCTGCAGGTGGCCACGGAGGACGGCGAGATCGTCGAGGGCGCCTGGGCCGCGGGCGACTGCGCCGCCGTGCCGGACGTGCTCAACCCCGGCAAGTTCTGCCCGCCGAACGCGCAGCACGCGATCCGCGAGGCCGTGCGCCTGGCCGACAACATCGTGGCGCTCTACAAGGAGCGGCCCGCCGTCGAGTACAACCACAAGAACGTCGGTGTGGTCGCCTCGCTGGGTCTCTACAAGGGTGTCGCCGAGCTGTTCGGCTTCGTCAAGCTGCGCGGGTTCCCGGCCTGGGTGGCCCACCGCGGCTACCACGTCATGGCGATGCCGACCGGTAACCGCAAGGCTCGCATCCTGGTCGGCTGGATCGGCCAGTTCCTGATGGGCCGCGAGCTGGTCTCGCTCGGCTCGCTGCACGACCCGCGCCAGGAGTTCCGCAACGCCTCCGTGCCGCCCAAGCCGGTGGGCGAGAAGGTCGAGCAGAAGGCGGAGTCGTCCGCCGAGCGCGCCGAGTCGGGCTCCAAGGCCTGACCCTCCCCGCCGCCGAAGTAGAACTGCAGCGAAGTAGAACTGCAGCGAAGTAGAGCCGCAGCGAGACAGAACCTGAGCATCGCGCCAGAGTTCTATCTCGCCGCGGCTCTACTTCGCTGCGGTTCTATCTCGCCAGAGTTCTACTTCGCCACAGCTCTACCTGGACGTCGGGGCTCGGTAGTCTCTGGGTGCGCCCCCATAGCCCAACTGGCAGAGGCAGCCGGCTTAAACCCGGCACAGTCCCGGTTCGAACCCGGGTGGGGGCACGGTCAGGCCGGGTCGCCCGTCTGCTCAGCCGAGGAGCTCGGCGAGGTGACGGCCCGTCAGTGACGCCTCGTGCCGCGCCAGGTCGGCCGGTGTGCCCTCGAAGACGACGCGGCCGCCGTCGTGCCCGCCGCCCGGACCCATGTCGATCACCCAGTCGGCCCGCGCGACGACCGACAGGTTGTGCTCCACGACGATCACCGACCGGCCGGAGTCGACGAGGCGGTCCAGCAGGCCGGCCAGGTTGTCGACGTCCTGCATGTGCAGGCCCGCCGTGGGCTCGTCGAGCACGAACGTCGGGGTGTCGCCGCCCATCTCGATGGCCAGCTTGAGGCGCTGGCGCTCCCCGCCGGACAGGGTGTTGAGGTGCTGGCCGAGCGAGATGTAGCCCAGCCCGACGTCGGAGAGCCGGGACAGCATGGGCTGCACCGTCTTCTCCGTGAAGAACCCCAGCGCCTCCTCGACGGACATGGCGAGCGCGTCGGCGATGTTCTTGCCGCGCAGGGTGTAGCCGAGCACCTCGTCGGTGAACCGCTTGCCCTCGCACGCCTCGCACACGCTGGCGACGCCCGCCATGAACGCGAGGTCGGTGTAGATGAGGCCCACGCCCTTGCACTCCGGGCACGCGCCCGCCGAGTTGGCGCTGAACAGCGCGGGCTTGACCCCGTTGGCGCGGGCGTACTGCTTGCGGATGGGCTCCAGGATCCCGGTGTAGGTGGCCGGGTTGGACCGCCGTGACCCGCGGATCGCGGACTGGTCGACGAACGTGACGCCGTCGCGCGGCAGGCAGCCGTGGATGAGCGAGCTCTTGCCCGACCCGGCCACGCCCGTCACCGCGACCAGCACGCCGAGCGGCACCTCGACCGTGACGTCCTGGAGGTTGTGCAGGTTCGCGTGCTCGATCCGCAGGGTCCCCGTAGACGTGCGGGGCGCTGCCTTGACCGTCACCGCCTGGTCCAGGTGCTTGCCGGTCGCGGTCCCGGACGTGCGCAGGCCCGCGACGTCGCCCTGGTAGACCACGGTGCCGCCGTGGGTGCCGGCGCCCGGGCCCATGTCGATCAGGTGGTCCGCCGCCGCCATGACCTCGGGCTTGTGCTCCACGACGAGCACCGTGTTGCCCTTGTCGCGCAGCCGCTGGAGCAGGATGTTCATCTGCCGCACGTCGTGCGGGTGCAGCCCGATGGTCGGCTCGTCGAACACGTAGGTCAGGTCCGTCAGAGCCGACCCCATGTGCCGCACCATCTTGGTGCGCTGCGCCTCGCCGCCCGACAGCGACGACGACTCGCGGTCGAGCGACAGGTACCCGAGCCCGATCTGCTCGAACGTGGCGAGCAGGTCGTTGAGCCCGTCGAGGATCGGCTGGACGTGCGGGTCGGCCAGGTCGCGCACCAGCTCGGCCAGGTCGGTGAGCTGCATCGCCGCGGCCTCGCCGATGTGCTTGCCCTTGACCAGCGACGACCTGGCGCGATCGTTGAGCCGGGTGCCGCCGCACTCGGGGCAGGAGGTGAACGTGGCCAGCCGGTCGACGGCCGCCCGCATCGCGCCCTTCATCGACTCGACGTCCTTGACCAGGAAGAGCCGGGTGATCTTCGGGACCAGCGACTCGTACGTGACGTTGATGCCGCCCGAGACGATCTTGCGCTCGTCGCCGTGCATCAGGTCGTGCCACTCGGCGTCGGTGTAGTCCTTGAGCGGCTTGTCGACGTCGAAGAAGCCGGAGTCGGCGTAGACCTTCCAGTACCAGGTGCCCACCCCGAAGTTGGGGAAGGTGATGGCCCCCTCCTTGAGGGACTTGCTGCGGTCCACCAGCGCCTCGGTGTCGATCGCGGAGACGCGGCCCAGCCCCTCGCAGTTGCCGCACATACCCTGCGGGTCGTTGAAGGAGAAGAGGTTCGACCCGCCGATGTGCGGCGTGCCGAGCCGCGACCAGATGACGCGCAGCATCGTGTAGGCGTCGGTGGCCGTGCCGACGGTCGAGCGCGCGTTCGCGCCCATCGGCTCCTGGTCCACGACGATGGCGGCCGACAGGTTCGACAGGGTGTCGACGTCAGGACGCGGGCGCGAGGGCATGAAGCCCTGGAGGAACGCCGAGTACGTCTCGTCGATCAGCCGCCGGGACTCGGCGGCGACCGTGCCGAACACCAGCGAGCTCTTGCCCGAGCCGGAGACCCCGGTGAACACCGTGAGCTTGCGTTTCGGGATGTCGACAGAGACGTCCTGCAGGTTGTTCTCGCGGGCTCCGCGCACCTCGATAGATCCGAACACCACTGTCCTCTCCTGGTCGGTGGTCCCATGGTGCCAGGAGCCACTGACACGCACCCGGCCATTTCCGACCCGGCCCGCACCGCCCTCGCCCGGGCCGCCCGTTACGCCAGCAGCAGATGCCGGAACGACCCGGGATGTCGGTGGGGTTGGGTACGGTGACGGGTACCAACGGCGGGAGTGGGCACATGGCGATGATCTCGATAGGTACAGCGAGCCCTGCCGGGCTCGGCACCACGAACGAGGGCGCCCCGGGTGCCCGGTCCGGCACCCTCGAGCACACCCGCGAACCGCTGCTGCGCGACCTCGTCGGCGGCATCCTCCGGCAGGCGCGGCGCGAGCAGCGCCGCACCCTGGCCGACGTCGCCACGGACGCCCGGGTCTCGACCGCCTACCTGTCCGAGGTGGAGCGGGGACGCAAGGAGGCCTCCTCCGAGGTGCTCGCCGCGGTGTGCGAGGCGCTCGGCCTCCGGCTGGTCGACCTCGTCGAACGTGCGTGGGCCGATCTCGCCATCGCCCTCGCCGAGCAGGAGGAGGGCCGCCGGGTCCGCGTCCTGTCGTCCGCGGCGCGCCGATCGGCCGGCTTCTCCTCCGCACGGCACCCCCTGCAGGCGGGGCCCGCCAGTACCTCAGCCGCCGGACGGCGGGGCGAGGCTGTGCTGCTGGCGGCCTGACCCCGGGCCGGGGCCGCCTCAGAGCCCGGCGCGCCGCTTCCCGCCCGGCCGGACGTCGTCGACGTGGTCCACGACCCTGTCGATCATCCCGTAGGCCAGTGCCTGCTCGGCGGTGAACCAGCGGTCGCGCTCGGAGTCCGCGGCGACGGCCTCCACCGGCTGTCCCGTGTGCTCGGCCTGCAGCCGCGTCACCACGTCGTTGACGTGCCGGATGTTCTCGGCCTGGACCACCACGTCCGTCGTCGTACCGCCCGCCCCGCCGGCGGACTGGTGCATCATGATCCGCGCGTGCGGCAGCGCGTACCGCTTGCCGGGCGCGCCCGCGGCGAGCAGGAACTGCGCCGTGCCGCCCGCGAAGCCGGCTGCGACGGTCGACACCGCGTTCGGCACCAGCTTCATCGTGTCGTGGACGGCGAGCCCGGCGCTGGTGGAGCCGCCGGGGGAGTTGAGGTAGAGGCTGATGTCGGCGGCCGCGTCCTCCGCGGCGAGCAGCAGGAGCTGCGAGGTCACACGGTTGGCGACGGCGTCGTCGATCTCGCCGCCGATCAGCACGATCCGCTGGTGCAGCAGCCGCGAGGCGAGGTGGTCGTCGAAGGCCTGGGTCAGGGTGGTCTCGGTCATGACTCCACGATCGCCGGGCGGTGGCCTTCCGGACAGCCGTCTCTGCCCGCCGCAGATCTGCTGACGGCAGAGGAGCCACGGATCAGAGCGGGTTGCCCTGTGGGTCGATCGTCGGGAAGGCGTCGAAGTGGACCTCGAACGGGATCATCCCAGGGGCGTCCTCCTGAGAGCTGAGCGGGTCGATGTGCTCGGTCGCGAAGCGGCCCCAGGCCTCGACGATCGCCCGCATCTGCTCCGGGGTGGCCCACTTGTTGGAGGAGAAGAACGTGGTGGTCCCGTCCCACTTCCTCAGGGTCTCCTCGTCCGCGCCCTGGCCGGCGCGGACGAAGGCCATCACGCGCTCGTGGCGCAGGCGCAGGAACTCGATGTTGACCGCTTCGGCGGTCTGCCGGCTGGCGGGGGAGTCCTTGCCGAGGGTCGAGATGCTGAACCCGCCGGGCGTGCGCTCCCACCAGCGCTCCCGCGCCGTGCCCCGGCCCTCGACCTCGCGCACCAGACCGTGCTTGGCGAGCTGGCGCAGGTGGTAGCTCGTCGAGCCGCTGGACTCGCCGAGGATCTCGCCGAGCTTGCTGGCCGTGAGCGGCCCGTGGCTGGGGAGCAGGTCGAGGATGCGGATGCGCAGGGGGTGCGCGAGGGCGCGGAGCGCCGCGGGTCCCAGCTCCGCCGGGGGCCCAGCGGTCGCCTGTGCGGCCGACGGCTGCGCGGCTGCCGGGTCGGCCGCCGGTGCGTCCTGGTCCGCCTCGTGTGCCGCTGAGTCCTCGCGCGCTGTTGCCATAGGCAGGACGTTACCCAGTGCCCGGCGGGTTCAGCGCAGCGCGAGCGGGTGGCGTGCCGCCGCGTTGTCGCGGACGCGCTCGGCCTGGGCGCGCTGCCGGTCGGCGCGCTCGGCCTCGCGGCGCAGGGCTTCGCTGCGCCGGGCCTCCCGCTCGCGAGCCTGCGCCACCGGCTGCCGGCCGGCGGCGGTCGCGACGGTGCGCGGCGCGAGGAAGGCGTGGACCTGGGGGACGGCGGTGGGTGCGAAGGCGCTCATCGGTGCATCTCCTGGCTCGGGGTGGGCTAGCTCGTGTGCCCAACCCTACGCATGCCAACACACCTTTGCAAGGATTTCTTTGCAACTAGTTCTTTGGAAGTGCGAGCTCACTCCTCCGGGTCGCGCCGGAAGGCGTCCAGGTCATGGTTCAGGCGTTCCAGCAGCTCGGCGAGCAGGGCTCGCTCGAAAGGCGACCAGCCGGTGAGGATCTGGTCGTACATCGCGCTGCGCCGCGTGCGTTCGCGCTCGAGCTGGGCGGTGCCGGCCGGCGTCGCCTCCACCCGGACGGCCCGCCCGTCGAGCGGGTCCCGGCTGCGCCGGGCGAACCCGGCCTTCTCCAGGCTGACCACCTGCCGGGTCACGGTCGAGGCGTCCAGGCCCTGGCGCGCGGCGAGCGCGTTGATGCCCAGCGGGCCCTCGGTGCTGAGCACCTGCAGCAGCAGGTAGCCCGACCGTTCAAGGGCGGGGGTGTGGCCCGCCCGGATGGCGCCGGTGCGCTCCGCCCGGCGCAGCAGCAGCGCGAGCTGGAGCTCCACGCGCGACAGCGGGGCCTCGTCGGGGTGCTCCCCGTCGGTGTTCTCTTCCGTCTCCCTCGACATAGGTGTAGCCTACAGGCATATACCTGTGTGGTACAGATAAATGATCCTGAGGAGGCCGCGTGGCCAGCGCGCGCAACGAACCGAACAAGACAGCCATCTACGCCACGGCGCTCACCGCGTTCTTCGCGATCGCGGGCATCGCCGTCGTCGACCCGATCCTTCCCGTGATCGGCGCCGAGATCGGTGCCACCACCTGGGAGATCGAGCTGCTGTTCACCGCGTACATCGCGGTCATGGCCATCGGCATGATCCCCGCGGTGATGGCGACCGGGAAGTTCGGGTACAAGAAGATCCTGGCGACCGGCGTCACGCTCGTCGCCATCGCGGCGGTCCTGGCGGCGCTGAGCGGCAACATCGTCCAGCTCGCGGTGCTGCGCGGCGTCTGGGGCCTGGGCAACGCGATGTTCTTCGC
Organism: Promicromonospora sp. NPDC057488; assembly: GCF_042802395.1. Taxonomy (NCBI): domain Bacteria; kingdom Bacillati; phylum Actinomycetota; class Actinomycetes; order Micrococcales; family Promicromonosporaceae; genus Promicromonospora; species Promicromonospora sp. NPDC057488. The sequence goes on along the minus strand of NZ_JBHVEG010000109.1, from coordinate 10,455 downwards.
CACCGCCATGGTGCTGCTCGTCGCGCTCGCCAAGGACCGCGAGTGGGTGGTCGGGCTGTTCGAGACCTGCGTGGGGCTCGGCTTCGCCGTCGGGCCGCTGATCGGCGGGCTGCTGGGGCACATCAGCTGGCGGGTGCCGTTCTTCGTGTGCGGCCTGCTCATGGTCGTCGCGCTGATCGTCTCCGCCACCCGGCTCAAGGACCCGGCCGAGAAGCCCGCTCCGCTCAAGCTGGGGCAGGTCTTCGGTCTGTTCCGGAAGCCGGGCTTCCTGTCGCTCGCGATCGTGACGGCCGCCTACAACTTCGTCTTCTTCGTGGTGCTCGGCTACGTGCCCGTCTTCCTCGGGCTCGACGTCGTGCCGCTGGGCCTGGTGTTCACCGCCTGGGGCATCGGCGTGGCCGTCGGCATCCTCGGGGTGGGCCACCGGCTGGCGCACCGCATCGGGTTCGTGCAGACGCTGGGTGTCGCCGTCACGGGCGTGCTGGTGTGCGTGGCCCTGCTCGCGATCGGCGTCGGCACCGCGGGGTCCATCGCCGTGACCATCGTGGCCGGTGTGTTCATGGGTATCGCCAACGCCAACCTCACCGACCTGTCGCTCGCGCTCGGCGACCCGGACCGCCGGGTCACGACCGGGGCGTTCAACCTGGTGCGCTGGGGCTTCGCGGCCCCCGCCCCGGTGGTGGCCGGCCTGCTCGCCGAGGCCGTCGGCCCGGACTCGCCCTTCTGGGTCGCGTCGGGCGTGCTGCTCGTCGGCGTGATCGTGTTCCTCGTGACGGCGCACCTCATGGCCCGGCCGATCGGGGAGCGCGTGCTCTGGCAGCGCTGGAACCGCGCCGCCAGGACCGTCGAGGGCACGCCCGAGGAGGCCATGTCCGAGCTGTGACCCCGTGCCCTGGCCCGCGTGCGGACGGGCCAGGGCATGCCGCGCGGAACGGTTTCGGCGGTCCTGTCAATGCCTCCGTCGGCTTGCGGGGGGTCCGGCGCGCTGCCCTACTCTGTGACTTCGGTCTGATTTCACCCCGTTGGTCCCTGCTGGCGACGACGGCGGTGTCGCGCCGTACGCCCGAACCCCGCCGCACCGTGGAGTCCTCGTGTTCCGTCTCGCCCGGCTGTCCCTCGCGAACCGAGCCGTCGTAGCACTGGTGACCATCGCGATCGCGGTGTTCGGCGTGCTGAGCATGACCTCCCTGAAGCAGGAGCTCATCCCGTCGCTCCAGCTCCCCACGGGCATCGTGGCCGCGCAGTACCCGGGCTCGTCGCCCGCGGTCGTGGAGGAGCAGGTCACCGACGTGATCGAGGAGGCCATCGCCTCCGTCGACGGGGTCGCGTCGGTGCGCTCGACGGCGTCGACCGGTATCTCGCTGACCACGGTGGAGCTCGACTACGGCACCGACATGGAGGCCGCCACCCAGCGGCTCCAGACCGCCGTGGCAGGTGCGCAGCAGGCCCTCCCGGAGGGCGTCGAGCCGCAGGTCACGACCGGTTCCGTCGACGACGTGCCCGTGGTCCAGATGGCGGTGTCCGGCGACAAGAGCCCCAACGCCCTCGCGGGCACGGTCGAGGACGTCGTGGTCCCGGCGCTGGAGGAGGTCGACGGCGTCCGCTCCGTCGCGGTGACCGGGCAGAGCGAGACCGAGGTGCGCATCCTGCCCGACCAGGCCAAGCTCGCCGCGGCCGGCCTCACGGCCGAGGACCTGACCACGGTGCTGCAGGACAACGGCGTGGTCATGCCGGCCGGCGAGATCACCGCGGGCGGCCGCGCGTGGTCCGTCCAGCTCGGCAAGCCGGTCGACATGGTCGACCAGCTCAAGCAGCTCCCCGTCCTCCCGGGCGGCGGCGCCGGCAGCGGTGCGGCCGCCGGTGGTGCGGCGACGACGCCGGACGCCGCGACCGGCGAGCTGCCGGCCGAGCAGGCCGGCCCCGTGCTGCTGGGCGAGGTCGCGTCGGTGCAGCTCAAGCCGGTCGAGGCGACGTCGTACTCCCGGCTCGACGGCTCGCCCTCGCTCGGCCTGGCCATCACCAAGACGCCGGAGGCCAACACGGTCGAGGTCTCGCACGCGATCGAGGCCGCGCTGGCCGCGCCGGACGTGGCGGACACGCTGGACGAGCGCAAGATCGCGACGGCGGTCGTCTTCGACCAGGCCCCGTTCATCGAGGACTCCATCCACGGGCTGGCCACGGAGGGCGGCCTCGGGCTGCTGTTCGCGGTGCTCGTCATCCTGGTGTTCCTGATGTCGATGCGGTCGACGCTCGTGTCCGCCATCTCCATCCCGCTGTCGCTCGCGGTGACGTTCATCGCGATGGACTTCGGCGGCTACACGCTGAACATCCTGACGCTGGGCGCGCTCACCATCTCGATCGGCCGCGTGGTCGACGACGCCATCGTGGTGATCGAGAACATCAAGCGGCACATGTCCTACGGCGAGGAGAAGGCGCCGGCGATCCTCGCCGCGGTCCGCGAGGTCGGCGGCGCCATCGCCGCCTCGACGATCTGCACCGTCGCGGTGTTCCTGCCGATCGCGCTGGTGGGCGGCATGGTGGGCGAGCTGTTCCGGCCGTTCGCCCTGACGGTCTCGATCGCCATGCTGGCCTCGCTCGTCGTGGCCCTGACGATCGTGCCGGTGCTCGCGTACTGGTTCATCCGGCCCCCGCGCCAGGCCCGCCGCGGCGGGCCCGTCGACCGCGAGGCGGCCGAGGACAAGGAGAGCCGCGGCGTCTGGCAGCGCATCTACGTGCCCACCCTGAACGGGGCGCTCCGCCTGCCCGCCGTCACCATCGCCGTGGCCGTGGCGATCCTCGGTGGCGCGGCGACGCTCGTCCCGAGCATGGAGACCAGCTTTCTCGGGGACAGCGGCCAGGACACCGTGACCGTGACGCAGCACTACGCGCCCGGGACCTCGCTCAAGGGGCAGGACGAGGCGGCCCAGCAGGTCGAGGCCGCGCTCGCCGACGTCGACGCCGTGGACAGCGTGCAGGCCACGGTCGGCAGCGGCGGCGACATGTCGATGGCGGCCTTCGGCGGGGCGAGCGCCGGCCTCAAGGCGTCGTTCGCGATCACGCTCGACGAGGACGCCGACGGCGAGCGGGCGGCCGCCGACATCCGCGACGCGGTCGCGGACCTGACCGAAGCACCCGCGACGGAGGTCTCGGTGTCCGCCGGCGACTCCGTGGGCACCTCGTCGATCGACCTCGTGGTCCGTGCGCGGGACGACGAGACGCTGGCCGAGGCGACGAACCAGCTCCAGGAGGCGATGAGCGGCCTGGCCGCTTCCGCGGAGGTCACCAACGACCTGGCCGCCGCCCAGGAGATCGTCGAGGTGGCCGTCGACCGCAAGGCCGCGGCGCAGTACGGGCTCACCGAGACACAGGTCTCCGGGATCGCTTCGGCCGCGATGACCGGCGCGCAGGACGTGGGCGAGCTCCAGACGGCGGACGGGCCGGTCGGCGTCGCGCTCTGGGCCGGGCCCGTGCCGGAGACGATGACCCAGATCGGCGAGATCCCCGTGCCGACGGCGTCCGGCCCCGTGCGGCTGATCGATGTCGCGAAGGTGGAGCTCGCCAGCTCGCCGACGTCGATCAGCCGGATCGACGGCGAGCGGTCGGCCACGGTCTCGGTGACGCCCGCCGGCGCCGACCTCGGCGCGGCCACGGAGGCGGTGAACGCCGAGATCGAGGCCGTCGACCTGCCGGCCGGTGCCACCGTCGAGGTGGGCGGCGCGGCCGCCGACCAGGCCGACGCCTTCAGCGACCTGGGCATGGCGCTGGTGGCGGCGATCGCCCTGGTGTTCGTGGTCATGGTGGCGACGTTCCGGAGCCTGGCGCAGCCGTTCATCCTGCTCGTGTCGGTCCCGTTCGCTGCGGTCGGCGCCCTGGTCGCGCTCGTCGCGACGGACACCCCGCTCGGCGTCCCGGCCCTGATCGGCACGCTCCTGCTGGTCGGCATCGTGGTGTCCAACGCGATCGTGCTCATCGACCTCATCAACCAGTACCGCGCGCGGGGCATGGCGCTCGACGAGGCGGTGCGCGAGGGCGCCCGCAAGCGGCTGCGGCCCATCGTCATGACGGCGCTGGCCACGGTCTTCGCGCTCACCCCGATGGGCATCGGCCTGACCGGCGGCGGCGCGTTCATCTCGCAGCCGCTCGCGCTGGTCGTGATCGGCGGCCTGGTGTCCTCCACGCTGCTGACGCTGTACGTGGTGCCCGTGATCTACACGCTCTTCGAGCGCCGGGCGGAGCGGCGCCGCGCGGCGGACGAGGCGGCGGGACGCGTCCGGCGGCCCCTGACGGGCGCGCTGGTCAGCGTGGCCACCGGGGCCCTCCGGGCCGTCGCACGCCCGAGGGCGGTGCCGGCCGGCGCCGCGTCGGGCGGTGCCCCGGACCAGGGCTGGCCGCCGGTCGCGGCTCAGCGCGAGGCGCCGGGGCAGCAGGGGATGTCCCGGGAGCAGCCGGAGCAGCCGCTCGTGCGGCACCAGCGGGTGCCGCAGGAGCCGTCCGCCCCGCAGTTCGCGCCCCAGCACCGTGCGCCGCAGGAGCAGTACGTTCCCCGGGAGCCGATGCCGCAGCCCGCACCGCCGTACACGCCGCAGCAGGCCGCTCCGCAGCAGGCCCCGCAGCGACCGGCGCCCCAGGCCGCGCAGCCGGCGATGTCCTACCAGCCGACCTCGCAGCAGCCGGCCGCTCAGCAGCCTCGTGCGCAGCAGCCGGCACAGTTCGCGCCGCAGTTCGCACCGCAGCACCGTGCGCAGCATCAGGCTGCCCCGCAGCAGAACCTGGCCGACCGGCAGCCCGCGTACGCCCCGCAGCAGAACCACCAGCAGCCCGGCCACCAGCAGCCCGGCCACCAGCAGCCCGGTCACCAGCAGCCCGGCCAGCAGCAGGCCTACGTGCCGCGGCAGCAGCCGGCGGCGCAGGCCGCGCTGCCCCCACGGCGTCGGGAGCCCGAACCGGAGCCGGAGCGGCAGCAGCCGCTCCCCATCTGGCCCCACCCGCTCGACTGAGGGGCCAGCCAGGGGAAAGAACAACTCCCCGGGCCGTGTTGCTCTGCGTAGACACTGTCTACTCTCAGCAACACGGCCCGGGGAGTACCTGTTTCCCGGAGCGCCCGGGGAAGCCTGGCCGGTTCCCGCTACGCGTCCTGCAGCTTCAGGCGCGTCGCCGCGCCCACCAGCACCAGCGCCGTGTAGCCGGCGAGCACGCCGATGCCCACCCACGGGTCGAGCACGTCGGGGAACGCACCCGCGTTCGGCGTGATCTGCGCACCCGCGACGCTCGGCAGCAGCTTGTTCACCACGCCGACCCACTCCAGCTGGGCCGCGGCGAACGTCGCGACCTGGAAGATCGTGGGGATCACCAGGAAGATCGCGACCACGGTGAAGATCGCACCCGCCGTGTGCCGCAGCAGCGCGCCGAGCCCCAGGGCGAACAGGGCCACGAGCGTCACGTAGAGCACGGTGCCGCCCAGCGCGCGCACCTGGTCGCTGTCGCCGAAGTCCACGGTGGCGTCGTTGGGGTTCAGCAGCGGGTAGGTGACCAGCCAGCTCAGCGCCAGCGAGACGGTGGTGAGCACCGCCGTCACGAGGATGAGCACGACGGCCTTGCCGAACAGGGCCGGGAGGCGGGCGGGCACCGCCGCGAACGTGGACCGGATCATGCCGGTGGAGTACTCACCGGTGATCATCAGGGCGCCGAGCACCGCGACCACGAGGGCCGCCATCTCGAAGCCCGCGGCCACGACCGCGGGCCCGCCGAGCATGCCGCTCATCGCGGCCTGGTCCTCGGGCGACGCGCCCTCCATCTCGTTGCCGAAGAGCTGCACGACGAACGCCAGCAGCAGCGCGAAGCCGACCATCACCACGACGGTCGCCCCGAGCGTCCACCACGTCGAGCGCAGCGTCCACAGCTTGATCCACTCCGAGTGCAGCACGCGCCAGAAGGTCACGTTGTGCACCGGGGTGCGCTCCGTCGTCGGGCCCGACGCCGCTCCGCTCGCCGGAGCGGTGACCGTCGCGCTCATGCCTTGCTCCCCTCGAGGTGGGACGACGCCGCGGCAACCGTGGCGAGGTCCTCGGACTGGTACTCCACCGAGTCGGCGGTGAGCGACATGTACGCCTCCTCGAGCGTGGACGCGACGGGCGTGAGCTCGTGCAGCACGATCCGCGAGGCGGCGGCGAGCTCGCCGACGGCGACCGCGTCGGTGCCGCGGACCTCGATCAGGCCCGGCTCGACGTCGTCCACCTCGGCGTTCTTGGCCTTCAGGAGGTCGGCGAGCTCGGTGGCCTGCGGCGACCGGACGCGCACCGTCTTGCGGGCGGCGCCGTCCACGAACTCCGCGACCGGGGAGTCGGCGAGGATCCGGCCCCGGCCGATCACGATCACGTGGTCGGCCGTGAGGGCGACCTCGCTCATGAGGTGGCTGGACAGGAAGACCGTGCGGCCCTCCGACGCCAGGTACTTCGCGATGTTGCGCACCCAGAGCACGCCCTCGGGGTCGAGCCCGTTGACGGGCTCGTCCAGGATCAGGGTGCGGGGGTCGCCGAGCAGGGCCGCCGCGATACCGAGGCGCTGGCCCATGCCGAGCGAGAAGCCGCCCACGCGCTTGCTCGCGACCGACTGCAGGCCGGTGAGCTCGATGACCTCGTCGACCCGCTTGGTGGCGATGCCGTGCGTCGCGGCCATGGCGAGCAGGTGGTTGCGCGCGGTACGGCCGGTGTGCACGGCCTTCGCGTCGAGCAGGGCGCCGACCTCGGCCAGCGGACGGCGGTGGGCCGTGTAGGGCTTGCCGTTCACGGTGACCGAACCCGCCGTGGGCCGGTCCAGGCCCACGATCATGCGCATGGTGGTCGACTTGCCGGCGCCGTTCGGGCCGAGGAAGCCCGTCACCTGGCCCGGCTGGACGGTGAACGTGACGTCGTTCACGGCGGTCTTGGCGCCGTACCTCTTCATCAGGCCTCTGGCCTCGATCATCACTTGCCCTTCCAGGAGACTCGTAGCTACGAGAGTAGGTAGCGGACATGGCCGGCGCACCAAATACCGGCCCGGATCATCCCGTGGGCGGACCCACTTCATTCGTTGGTATGACCTGGGAACTCCTGAGGTCTCATCTGCGTTCCCTAGGATGGTCAGACAGACCAGGAGGAGCAGATGAGCAACCCCGTCTTTTCAAGAAGTGACGTCTTCGGTGAGCCCCGTCGCACCGGCGCAGCCGGTGGACGCCGCGGCGGCACCGCCACCTACCCCAACCAGACTCCCGCATACGGCACCGCGCCGCAGCCTGGCCAGTACGGCCAGTACGGCGCCGCGGGACAGCAGGCGATGGACGCGCAGCAGCTCGACGCGATGTACCAGTCGCCGTCGGCCACCACGGCTGACACCAAGCGCCTGACCTACGACGACGTGATCATCAAGACCGGTGGGCTGCTCGCCCTCCTGGTCGTGGTGGGTGCGGCGACGTGGACGCTGGCGCCGGGCCTGTGGGTCGTCGGCATGATCGTGGGCCTCGTGCTGGGCCTGGTCAACGCCTTCAAGCGCAACCCGAGCCCCGTGCTGATCGTTCTGTACACGATCGCGCAGGGTGTGTTCCTCGGTGGCATCTCGGCGTTCTACGAGGCCCAGTTCAGCGGGATCGTGCTGCAGGCGGTGCTCGCGACCGTCGCGACCTTCGCCGGTGCGCTCTTCCTGTTCAAGTCGGGCAAGGTGCGCGTCACCCCCAAGTTCACGCGCTGGCTGATCATCGCGATGGTCGGCTACGCCGCCTTCTCGCTGATCAACGTGATCCTCGTGTGGACCGGCGTGCTCAGCGGGTGGGGCATGCGGGGCGGCGTGTGGGGCATCATCATCGGCCTGGTGGCCGTCGGTCTTGCTGCCGCGTCGCTGATCGTCGACTTCGACTCCATCAAGCGTGGTGTCGAGGCGGGTGCCCCGGCCAAGATGGCGTGGGCCGCGGCCTTCGGCCTGCTGGTGACGCTGATCTGGCTGTACCTGGAGTTCCTGCGGCTGCTCGCGATCTTCCAGAGCAGCGACTGACCTCGTACCCCCGCTGACGCGGGCGGTGCAGGTATGACAGAGGCGTGAGTCCCGGACGGGGCTCACGCCTCTGTCGTCTCTGCGGCAGGCCCGGGCCGGGCCGCCGGCCTCAGCGGGCCACCGCGTTGTCCACAGTCTTTTCCACAGCAGGGGACGAGTTGTGGACACGCCCGCGGCCAACGGTGACGGCGATCAGCACGCACCCCGCCGCGACGAGGAAGCCGTGGGTGATCCGCAGCTCCGGCGGGCCGAAGAACTGGGGGAGCACCAGCACGAGGCCCAGCGCGAACGGCAGCCCGATCCACCGCGGCCCCGCGCCGGCGCGCCACAGGGCGACGGCGGCGAGCACCCCGGACACCGCGAGCAGCAGCAGCCCGGCGCCGAACAGGGTGATGGCCCACGGCTGCATGCGCAGCACCTCCACGTCGGCGAGCAGGCCGAGGTCGCCGTCCCGCAGCGCGGCCTCCGCGATGGTGCGGATGCCGAAGATCTCGGCGCCGAAGTACAGCGCGGCGAAACCTGCGCCGGTCCAGGCGGGGACCAGGGCCCAGGTAGCGCTCCGGACGCCCGCACGGCCGGCCCCCGCACCGCCGGCGCCCGCGAGCAGCGTCCGCAGACCGAGCAGTGCCGGGGCGACCAGCGCCAGGCCGAGGATGCCGCACAGGTGCGCCACGACCCAGCGGTCGGAGGCGAAGGCGACCGCGAGGTCGGTGCTCGCCACGGTCTCGTCCGGCCAGGGCCGCAGCAGCGGGAACAGGAGGAACGCGAGCCCGGCCGCGACGAACGCGACGGCGGTCCAGCGGGCGGTGGAACGAGGGGCGGCAGTGCTCGGTGCGGTGGTCATCGAAGGCTCCCAGCGGTGTCGTGGTCCAGTGGTGCGGAAGGCATGGCGAGCGTGGCGACGCCCGCGACGAGCATGTCGAGCAGCACGCCGAAGCTCTGGTCCACGTCCTCCCGCATGCGGAAGCCGCCGCCGAGCTCGAGCGTCACGAAGCCGTGCACGCCGGCCCGCACGGCGCGGATGGCGTCGATCAGCCGGTCGTCGGGCAGGCCGAAGCCCTGCAGCACCGCGCCGACCACGCGCACGCTCTCGGCGGCTGCCGCGCGGGGCTCGGCGTCGGCCGGGTCGTCGGGGTCGGGGCCGATCTGGGTCGCGGCGTACCGGCCCGGGTGCGCGTGGGCGTAGCTGCGCCACGCGCTCCCGAGGGCGTGCAGGGCGTCCGGCCCGGCCCGCCCCACCGTGGCCGACGTCGCCGCGGCGGTGACCTCGCGGACCGCGATCAGGGCGACCTCGCGGCGGAGGTCGGCCAGCGAGCCCACGTGCTTGTAGAGGCTCGGCGCGGCGACACCGGCCTTCGCGGCGACCTTGGCCAGGGTCAGGTCCGCGTACCCGCGTGCGCCGCCGTCGTCGACGACCTCCAGCGCCAGGCGCACCACGGCGTCGTGCGACAGCCCCGCCCTAGGCATTCCGGCCACCGTCCCGGGCCGGCGTGCCCATGCCCCCGGCGGCACCCGGGCCGCCCGCGGAACCCGGCAGCCCGGCGAGGAAGTCGAGCACGGCGGGCACGACGACGTCGGGCGCCTGCTGCGCCGGGTAGTGCCCCACCTCGTCGACCAGGACGCCACGCGCCCCGATCGTCTCCGTGATCCAGGCGAGCTCCTTCGCGGGGTCGGTGAAGTCGGGGTCGAGCGCGCCGACCACGGCCAGCGACGGGGCCACGACCTCGGAGAGCCGGGCCTCGACGACCGAGTGGTCGAGCACCAGGGAGAGGTCGCGGAACGACCGCAGGTGCGCCGGGTCGCGCAGGCTCTGCCGGACCTCCGCGACCTGCTCGGCGTGCCGCGCGGAACGGCGGCCCTTGCTGATCGACGAGTAGTAGGAGGCCCAGAACGCGGCGCCCCAGGGCCGGGCGAGGAGCACGCGGAGGGCGAGCCGCATGGCCCGCTGCGTGGCCGGGGAGCCTGGCTGGCGCAGGAGCGGGCTGAGCAGCACGAGCCCGCGCACGAGCTCCGGGCGCTCGGCGGCGGCCCAGGCAGCGGCGGACGACGCCATCGAGTTGCCGAGCAGCACCGCCGGCCCGGCACCGAGGTGCTCGACGAGCGCGATGAAGTCCGTGCCGGTGGCGTCGTCGCCGTGCGTGCGGAACGTGGTGTCGGAGTCGCCGTGGCCGCGCAGGTCCGCGACGACCACGCGGTAGCCGGCGTCGACGAGCGCGGGGGCGAGGTCGTCGTAGGTGGACCGCAGGTCGCCCATGCCCGGCATGGCGACGACGAGCGGTCCGGACCCGGCGTCCGTGTAGGCGATGTTGCCCTCCGGCCGCGGCAGGTAGGCGAGCTGGTTGCTCTGGCTGGTTGTCATAGCCATAAAGCTACGCCCATTAGCCAAAGCGCGCAAGGGTTCCCGGAAAACAGACGAGTGCGGGGTCCTCGCCC
>NZ_JBHVEG010000108.1:0-20884 GCF_042802395.1 Promicromonospora sp. NPDC057488 | reverse complement strand
GACCCAGGGTCTCGACAAGCTCGACCAGCGGTGAGGCAGCCTTGACCAGCAGGTCAGGCGGACTCGCCCTCTACCAGGCGCGGGGCGAAGACGCGGCGTTCGTCGCGGACCGGCCGGCCCGCGACCAGGTCCACGAGCATGCTCGTGGCGGCGCCGACCATCTGCACCACCGGGTTGTGCACGGTCGTGAGCCGGGGCGACGTCGTCTCGGCGATCCCGAGGTCGTCGAACCCCACCACGGAGACGTCGCCGGGCACGGAGCGGCCGCGCTCGGCGAGCACCCGCAGCGTGGCCTCGGCCATGAGGTCCGACGCCGCGAAGATCCCGTCCAGGTCCGGGTGCTGGTCCAGCAGCCGCGCGGCCGCGACCAGCGCCCCCGCGACGGTGAAGTCGCCCTCGACCATCGCGTCGTCGGGCAGGCCGGCGTCGCGCAGGGCGTCGCGCCAGCCCGTCATCCGGTCCACGCCGGCGGGCATGTCGAGCGGGCCGGTGATGGTGCCGATGCGCCGTCGGCCACGGTCGATCATCCGCTGCGTCGCGATGCGCCCGCCGGTGACGTTGTCGACGTCGACGTAGCGCAGGCCGCGCGAGAAGTACGGGTCGGGCTCGAACAGCCGCCCCACGAAGACGGCCGGCAGCGCTGCCGGCCCGAGCTCCGTCTCCAGCTGGTCGCCCTTGTGGTGGGAGGCGACGATCACGCCGTCCACATGGCCGCTGCGCAGGTAGCGGCCCACCCGCCCGCGCTGCTCGCCCGGGCGGGCGAGCAGCAGGACGAGCTGGAGGTCCGTCCCGGCCAGCCCCTCGCTGACGCCCGCGAGGGTGCCGGAGAGGAACGGGTCGGTCAGTATGCGCTGGTCCGGCTCGGGCACCACGAGGGCGATCGAGTCGGTCCGCCGGGTCACCAGGGACCGGGCGGCACGGTTCGGTGCGTACCCGAGGCTGGCGACGGCGTCGTCCACCGCCGCCTGTGCCTCGGGCGAGACGCGCAGGCCGCCGTTGATGGCGCGCGACGCGGTCGACCGGGACACCCCGGCCGCCTGTGCCACGTCATCGAGGGTGGGTGGGCCTGAGGTCGTCACGCCGTGCGAACCGCCTTGTCTCCGCCGTCTTCGTCGGTCGGGTACGGCTCGGGCGCGAGCGATCGCTCCGGAACAGCGTTGGCCCGTGCGACCTGACCGTACCAGCGGCCCGACGCCTTGACGGTGCGCTCCTGCGTCTCGAAGTCCACGCGCACCAGGCCGAAGCGCTTTCCGTAGCCCCACGCCCACTCGTAGTTGTCGAGCAGCGACCAGCCGAAGTAGCCGCGCACGTCGGCGCCCTCGTCGATCGCGTCCTTGACGGCGCGCAGGTGCACGTCGACGAAGCCGAGGCGCTCCTGGTCGTCCACGAACCCGTCCGGGCCGGCGACGTCGTCGTACGCGCTGCCGTTCTCCGTGACGTACAGGGCGATGCCGCGCGGGCCCGTGTAGTCCTCCTGCAGACGCAGCAGCAGGCGGGTCAGCCCCTCGGGCTGCACCTCCCAGTTCTGCGTGGTCACGGGCAGCCCGCGCGGGTGCGTGTACGCGCCGTCACCACCCGGGAACGGGGACGACGACGGCCGGGTCACCGGCGCCCCGCCCTCCAGCGGGTGCTCGGCGGGGACGGCCGCCACGGCGTTGCCGTGGTAGTAGTTCACGCCGAGCGAGTCGATCGGCGTCGAGATGATCTCGAGGTCGCCGTCCTGGATGTGCTGCTCCAGGCCGTACTCGCGCACGTCCTCCAGCACGTCGGCCGGGTAGGCGCCGCGCAGGATCGGGTCGGCGAAGATGCGGGTGAACCCGCCGTCGAGCCGGCGCGCGGCGTCGACGTCGGCGGGGTCGTCCGGGTTCAGCGGGTCCTCGACCTCGAAGTTGAGCGTGATGCCCAGGTTCGCGTCCGGTGCGCGCTCGCGCAGCGCCTGCACGGCCAGGCCGTGGGCGAGCATGAGGTGGTGCGCGGCGGCCAGGCCGTCCTCGCGGGACTGCCGGCCCGGCGCGTGCTGGCCGCCCGTGTAGCCCAGGAAGGCGGCGCACCACGGCTCGTTGAGCGTGGTCCACACGTCGACGCGGTCGCCGATCGCCTCGTGCATGGTCACGGCGTAGTCGCGGAACCGGTACGCGGTGTCGCGGTTGACCCAGCCGTTCGACTCGGCCTCGATCGCCTGCGGCAGGTCCCAGTGGTAGAGCGTGAGCCACGGCAGGATGCCGGCGCCCAGCAGCTCGTCCACGAGCCGGTCGTAGTAGGCCAGGCCGGCCGGGTTGACCTCGCGGCCGCCGGGGACCACCCGGGACCACGACGTCGAGAACCGGTACGCCTTGATGCCGAGGTCCTTCATGAGTGCGACGTCGGCGGGGTAGCGGTGGTACTGGTCGCAGGCGACCTCGCCGTCCTCCTGGTTCAGGACGGCGCCGGGCACGTGCGCGAACACGTCCCACACGGAGTCCTCGCGGCCGTCCTCGTGGGCGGCGCCCTCCACCTGGTAGGCGGCGGTGGCCGCGCCCCAGAGGAAGCCGTCCGGGAACGGCACGCTCCCGGTGGCGTTGGCCGACGGCGCCGTGCGCGGCGCGGTCGGCGTGTACGGCAGCGCGATGCCCTGGGCGGGGACGCGCACGGCCGCGGGGTCGGTCTTGAAGCTCTGCGTGAGCTCGCGGGTCATCCGGGTCATCCCTTCACGGCTCCCTGCATGATGCCTGCGACGAGCTGCTTGCCGACGAAGGCGAAGATCACCAGCAGCGGCAGCGTCACGAGGAACACACCGCCCATGACCAACGAGTAGTCGATGAAGTAGTTCGACTGAAGCGACTTTACGACGAGCGGCAGCGTCGGGTTGTCCGAGCTGAGCACGATCGACGGCCAGAAGTAGTTGGTCCACTGCTGCACGAACGTGAACAGGCCGAGCATGGCCGCCGCCGGGCGGGCCGCGGGCAGCGCGATGCTCCAGAACGTGCGGATCATCGAGGCGCCGTCCACGCGGGCGGCCTCGATCAGCTCGTACGGCAGCGACTCCGACAGGTACTGCGTCATCCAGAAGACGCCGAACGCGCTGACCAGCACCGGCACGATGACGGCCTGGAGCTTGCCGATCCAGTGCAGGTCCGACATGAGGATGTACAGCGGGATCACGCCGAGCTGGGTCGGGACCGCCATCGTGGCGATGACGAACACGAGCAGGGGCCCGCGGCCACGGAAGCGCAGCTTCGCGAACGAGTAGCCGGCGAGCGTCGAGAACAGCACCACGGCGGCCGAGACCACGACCGCGATGATCACCGAGTTGGTCAGCGCCTTCCAGAAGTTGATCTGGGTCGACTCGATGACGGTCTGGAACTGCGTGAACAGCGACAGGTCGGGGAGCCACTGCGGCACGGCGTTGCGCGAGATCTCGACCGGGTCGGACGAGCCCAGCAGCAGCGTGAAGTACAGCGGGAAGGCCGAGACGAGCAGCACGATCCCGAGCAGCGTGTAGACGATCCAGCCGGCGCGGCGGTTCGGGCCGGCGCCTGCCTTCCGGGCCCGGCGGCGGGCGGCCGCCTTGGCGGCACCCGATCCCGCGGTCTGGGCGGTGACGGCGACGGAGCTCATGCGTTCCCCCTGGTGCTGCTCTTGCGGGTGGTCTTCCTGACCCCATCGGACGACGAGATCCGCCGCGTGACCAGGAAGTTCACGAGGCCGATCAGCACGATCAGGAGGAACAGGAGCCAGGCGACGGCCGAGGCGCGCCCGAGGCTGTGCTGGTCGCCCCAGGCGAGGTCGTAGAGGAACACCACGGTGGTCATCCAGTTCTGGTCCGGTCCACCGAGGCCGATCGAGTCGAACAGGCGGACCTCGTCGAAGATCTGCAGGCCGCCGATGGTGGAGGTGATGACGACGAAGATGATGGTGGCGCGGATCTGCGGCACGGTGATGGAGAAGAACTGGCGCACGCGGCCGGCGCCGTCGATCACGGCGGCCTCGTACAGGTCGCGCGGCACCGCCTGCATCGCGGCGAGGAAGATCAGCGCGTTGTAGCCCAGCCAGCGGTAGTTCACCATCGTGGCGATGGCCACGTGGCTGGCGATCCGGTCGCCGTGCCAGGCGATCGAGTCCAGGCCGATGGCGTTGAGCATGCCGTTGATCAGGCCGTACTGGTCGGCGAACAGGCGGCCGAAGATCAGCGAGACGGCGACGGGCGCGACCACGTAGGGGATCAGCACACCCATGCGCCAGAAGGTCGCCGCGCGCAGGTTCTGGTCGAGGAGCGCGGCGATGACGATCGCCAGGATCACCTGCGGCACCGAGGAGAACACGAAGATCGACAGCGTGTTGACCAGGGCCTTCCAGAAGGTCGGCTGGGCCAGCACGTCGGTGAAGTTCTGCAGGCCGACGAAGTCGCCCTGGCCGCCGAGCAGGCTCCACTCGTGCACCGACACGTACGCCGTGTAGGCGAGCGGGAACAGGCCGGTCACCGCGAACAGGATGAAGAACGGCGAGATGTACAGGTACGGGGAGAGCTTCACGTCCCAGCGGCCGAGCCGCTGGGAGAAGCCGAGTCTGCGCGACTCGCGCTGTGGTGCACCGGACCCCGGTGCCGATCGTTGAGGTGTCAGGACGGCCATGTCATCTTCCGGTCATCTTCCGCTGTGTCATCGTCGTGTCGTCGCTTCGGTGCGACGCCCGCGTGGCGCGACCGGTGGCCGGGTCGCCGAGACGTGTGTCTCGACGAACCCGACCACCGGTCGCGGCCAGCGGTTCAGGCCCGGTTACGGGCCCGGTTCAGGCAGTGCCTGCTCAGCCGAGCGCGGCAGCCTTCTCGACGGCCTCGTCCCAGGCCTTGTCGGCGTCCTGCGACTTCGTGACGTCGACGCGGTTCAGCGCGTTGGTGACCTCGTCACGGATGGCGAAGTAGTTCGCACCCTTGAACGGGGCGCCGTCGATGCTCTGGGCGCGCTCCGAGAAGATCTGGCCGACCGGCGCGTCGTTGAAGAACGCGTTGGTGGAGGCCTGCACGGCCTCGGACTCCTGCGCCTCGAGCTGCGACGGGAAGGTGCCCGCGGCCTCGAACGCCTTGGTCTGCTGCTCCGGGTCGGTCAGCCACGCGGCGAGCTCCTTGGCCGCCTCGGTGTGCGCGCCGGACTCGGGGACGGTCAGGAACGAGCCGCCCCAGTTGCCACCGCCGCCGGGGAAGACGTTGGCGACGTCCCAGCCCTCGACGCCACCGGCGCGCTCCTCGACCGCACCGGTCATCCAGCCCGGGCAGAGCATCGTGGCGAACGCGTCGTTCTGGAAGCCGGCGTCCCAGTCGGCCTCCCACTGGATCAGGCCGGCCGACAGCTCGTCGTCCACCGAACCGGTGATCTGGTCGTAGAGGTCCTTGACCTCGGTGTTGGACGCGAGGTCCTTGGGCTCACCGGACTCCGGGTCCTCGAACGCGGCGGGGAGCTGGTTGACCATGCCCTGGAAGGTGCCGCCGACGCTGTCGTACCAGGCGCTGTCGGACTTCTTGACGAACTCGCGGCCCGCGGCGAAGTAGTCGTCCCACGTCGCGTCCTCGCCGCCGAGCAGCTCCGCGACCTCCTCGCGGTCGGTCGGCAGGCCGGCCTCCTCGAACAGGTCGGAGCGGTAGCAGACGGCCTCGGGGCCGATGTCGGTGCCGTAACCGATGACCTTGCCCTCGGTCGTGGTGGCCTGCTGGACCTTCCAGTCCACCCAGCGACCGTCGAGCTCCGGGTCGGCCAGGTCGGTGAACAGGTCGGGGTACTGCATGAGCTCGGGCAGCCAGTCGACCTCGATGGCCTCGATGTCGGCCAGGCCGTCGCCACCGGCGGCGAGCTTCGTGGTCAGGTTGGCGCGGGCGTCGTCCGACGTGGCCGCCTTGACCTGCTCGACCGTGACGTTCGGGTGCTCGTCCGTGTACGACGCGAGCATCTCGTCCGTGTAGCCGAAGTCGTTGAACGTCGCGACCTTCAGCGTGATCGGGCCGTCCTCCTCGGCGGATCCTTCGTCGGATCCACCGCCGCACGCCGTGAGCGCGAGGGCGAAGACGGCGGCACCGGCGGTCGCCTGGAGGGTACGGGCGGCGACGCGCCTCGTGGGTCGGGTACTGCTCAGCACTGGGGACTCCCTTGTCGTGCGGTCTGGGTCCTACGGGATCTTGCGGGTCGCGGTCGCGTGCCGAACGGGCACGTCAGCGGACCGGGGTTGGGAGCGCTCCCACATCTGGGGTGTGGGAGCGCTACCACGCGACCTGATCGTCGCGGTCGCCGCCCCGCCGTGTCAAGGCGGGCAGCGGGCGAACCGTGGTCGGATCACTCCTTGATGCGGAACGCTCCGACCGTCTGCACTGCCTGGTTCCACGCGATCTCGGGACTGTTCGTCCCGGCGTCGACGGCGGCCAGCGCGTTGTTGATCTCGTCACGGATCGCGAAGTAGTACCGGCCCTTGTACGGCGCCCCGTCGATGGACTGGGCCCGCTCCGTGAAGATCTTGCCCACCGGGGCGTTGTTGAAGAACGGGTTGACGTAGCCCTGCACGGCGTCCGAGTCCTGTGCCTCGAGCTGCGACGGGAACGCGCCCGCGGTCGTGAACGCCTCCGTCTGCTGCTCGGGCGCGGTGAGCCACGCGGCCAGCTCCTTGGCCTCGTCAGTGTGCAGGCCGGCCGAGGGCACGCTCAGGAACGAACCGCCCCAGTTACCGCCGCCACCAGGGAAGACGTTGGCCACGTCCCAGCCGGTCACGCCCTGTGAGTAGGACTCGATCGGGCCCATCATCCAGCCGGGGCAGAGCATCGTGGCGAACGCGTCCGACTGGAACCCGGCCGTCCACTCGGCCGTCCACTGCTCCAGGCCGGCCGAGAGTCCTTCGTCGATGCCGCCGGTGATCTGGTCGTAGATCGCGCGGACCTCGTTGTTGCTAGCCAGTTCGGTCGGCTTCTGCGTTGCCGGGTCCTCGAAGGCGGCGGGCAGCTGGTTGACCATGCCCTGGAACATGCCCGTGGTGCCGTCGAACCACGCGGCGTCGGACTGCGCCGTGAACTGGCGGCCCACCTCGAAGTACCGCTCCCACGTTGCATCCTTGCCGCCGAGCAGCTCGGCGACGGCGTCGCGGTCGCTCGGCAGGCCGGCCTGCTCGAACAGGTCCGCGCGGTAGCAGATGGCCTCGGGGCCGATGTCGGTGCCGTAGCCCAGCACCTTGCCGTCCGTGGTCGTGGCCTGGGCCACCTTCCAGTTCACCCAGCGCTTGTTGACCTCGGGGTCGCTCAGGTCCTCGAACAGCTGGGAGTGCTCCATCAGCTCCGGCAGCCAGTCGACCTCGGCGGCGACCACGTCGGCGAGCTCCGAGCCGTCACCCGTGGTGAACGCCTTGAGCATCTGCAGGCGGGCCTCGTCCGAGGTGGGGGCCACGACGTGCTCCACCGTGACGTTCGGGTGCTCCTCGGTGTATCGCGCGAGCAGCTCGTCGGTGTACCCGAAGTCGTTGAACGTGGACACGGTGAGGGTGATCGGAGCGTCGTCGTCGCCGTCGGAGCCCGCGGACTCCCCGCCCAGGAGCGAGCCGCACGCGGTCAGGGGCAGGACGAAGACCGCGAGCGTGGCGGCGGCCGCGCGGCGGGTGGCGACGGTCCGGCTTCGGACCGGTCCGTGTTTGGTGGGCACTGGTACTCCTCGTGGTCGGTGCGCGTGTCGACGCGTGAAAGCGATATCAGAGCACAAACTCGTCCACGTCCGACACGAATGTTCGCTCAGGTTCTAGCACCTCGCCGCCCAAAAACGAACAAGATGGAACGAACGTAAAGTACCAATTGCGAAACGATGTCTGAAATGCCGTGCTCGTGCGTCGAAGGGCTAAGAACTCGTCAGGAACCGGCAGGTGCCGCACGTTCCAGTGCGGTGACCAGCGGAGTCCTGGCAGGGGCCGTCCAGGGGGCGGCCGGTGCGGGACGGCTCAGGCCGTCCCGGTGCGCTTGCCGGCGAGCCAGTCGCGCCCCGCCTCGGCCTCGGACTCGAGGGTGGTGCGGACGGCGCTGACCGCCGCCTCCTCGATCACGGTGCCGAACAGCGGGACCGTCGCCCGGACGTCGCCCGCGTACGTGAGCCGCGTGCCGCCGTCGGGCAGCGCCGTCAGGGCCGCGGTGGCCGTGACCCGGACGGGTGCGCCCAGGATCTCGACCGCCACCGTGCCGGTGCGGCGGCCGTCGGACGCCGCCTCCCACGCCTCGGCCTGGCGGATCTCCAGGTGCGCGCCCACGAACGGGCGGGCCTGGACGGGGATGATGTCGGTGGGCAGGGTGCGGCGCACCACCACGGTGAAGCCACCCGCCGCCGTCCCCGTCACGTCGGCCTGCTCGACGACGCCGTTCACCGAACCGGTGGAGCGCTGGGCTCGCCACCGGACGAACGACTCGTCGGCGAGCATCGCGGAGACGTCGTCGATGTCTGCGGGGAACGTCAGGTCCACTGTCAGGTGCACGGGCTCTCCTCCTCGCGCCGACGGGGCATGCCGGTGAGGGAACTCTAACCGACGCGTTGTGCCCGTCCGATCCGGAAGAGGCGCCCGGTCCCCGGCGTGCGCAACGCCTCACCGGGCCGCGGCGCGGTTCCGACATAGGCTTGGCGCGTGTCCGCCATGAGTGACCTGATCCTTGAGCACGCCGACCTCGAGCCGGCCGACGTGGAGTGGCTGCATCTCCTGGTCGGCGACTGGCAGGTGGTCTCGGACCTCGCGTTCGCCGACCTCGTGCTGTGGCTGCCGACCGACGACGGGCGGTTCGTCGCGATCGCGCAGTGTCGGCCCTCGACGGGCGCGACGGTGCACTACGACGACGTCGTCGGCTCGTTCGCGCCCGAGGGGCAGCGCCCGCAGCTGGCCAAGGCGATGGCCGAGGCGAAGGCGCAGCGCGCCCGGGAGCCCCGCTGGTTCGGGGCGTACGCCGTCCGCGAGGAGGCGATCCCGGTGGTCCACAAGGACACCGCGGTCGCCGTGATCGCGCGGCAGACCAACCTCGGGTCCGGGCGGACGCCGTCGCGCCTGGAGCTGAACTACGTCGAGGCGGCCGACGACCTCGTCGCGATGATCCCGCGGGGCGAGTTCCCCCTGCCGAACGCCGCGACCGGCTCGCGCCGAGGCGCGCCCCGCGTGGGCGACGGCCTGATCCGGCTCAACTCCGAGGGCGAGGTGCTGTACGCGAGCCCGAACGCGCTGTCGTGCTTCCACCGGCTCGGCGTGATCGGCCCGCTCGTGGGGCAGTCGCTCGTCGAGGTGACGGCGGACATGGTGGAGCAGCTCCAGCCCGTGGACGAGTCGCTGCCGCTCGTGGTGATGGGCCGCGCGCCCTGGCGCACCGACATCGAGGCGCACGGGGTCTCCCTGTCGCTGCGCGCGATGCCGCTGACCGACCGTGGGCAGCGCATCGGCGCCGTGCTGCTGTGCCGCGACGTGTCCGAGCTGCGTCGGCGCGAGCGTGAGCTGATCACCAAGGACGCGACGATCCGCGAGATCCACCACCGCGTGAAGAACAACCTGCAGACCGTGGCCGCGCTGCTGCGGCTCCAGGCCCGGCGCATGGACGTGCCGGCCGCCAAGGAGGCGCTGGAGGAGGCCATGCGGCGGGTTTCTACGATCGCCCTGGTGCACGAGAGCCTCTCGCAGACGCTCGACGAGCAGGTCGAGCTCGACGACATGGTGGGCCGGGCGCTGCGCCTCACGGCTGACGTCGCCTCGGCGGACACCTCGGTGCGGACGGTGCGCACCGGCTCGTTCGGCATGGTGCCGGCGCAGGACGCGACGCCGCTCGCCCTGGTGCTCACGGAGCTGGTCACCAACGCGGTGGAGCACGGGTTCGTGGGCCGCGCCTCGGGCACGGTCGAGATCGCCGTGGAGCGCGAGAACTCCGACCTGCGGGTGGTCGTGGCGGACGACGGCGTCGGGCTGCCCGAGAACGGCGGCGCCGGCGGGCGCGGGCCCGGCAGCGGCCTGGGCACGCAGATCGTGCGCACGCTGGTCACCAACGAGCTCGGCGGGACGATCGAGTGGTCGGCCCGTGAGGGCGGCGGCACCGAGGTGGCGCTGCAGCTCGTGCTGCGCGTGGCGGAGCCCGCCCGGTCCTGACGCGAGGGACCCGCTGACATGTCAGACCCACAGGTCACCCGGGTGACCTGTGGGTCTGACATGTGGAGAACGACGCGAGCCGCGCCTGGGCGGAGGGGGAGTGCTCAGGCGCGGCTCGCGAAGAACTGCTGTGCTGGGTGGTGCTGTGCCGTCGGGTCAGCCGGCGCGGCGAGCGCGCGCGGTGCGGCGCTTGAGCGCACGGCGCTCGTCCTCGCTCATGCCGCCCCAGACGCCGGCATCCTGGCCGGACTCGATTGCCCACTTGAGGCAGGTGTCGACTACGTCGCAGCGACGGCACACGGCCTTGGCCTCCTCGATCTGCAACAGGGCAGGGCCCGTGTTGCCGATGGGGAAGAACAGCTCGGGGTCCTCTTCGAGGCATGCTGCGCGGTGGCGCCAGTCCATGGTCACGTACTCCTTGGAAGGAACTTCCCACCGTCCGGCTCGCCACTAGGGAGCATCGTCGTCGTGCGTCTGGGGCGCGCAGGTCTGGTTGTGGATCGTTTTCCGATCCCTGAGCGCCAGGCGGCGACCGACGGGGGTGTGTTCGGGGGTGTGTGGGATTGCTGCATCTAGGTTCACACGCTCGTGAACGCTCGCACAAGGGGTTACGGCGAAGTTTCTGAGCCATGAACCCTGAGGTATCCGTCACACTATTGTGAATACCCGTCGCACCAGTATCCTAGTTCGTCGTGCCCGTACTGGAAGCCTTTTTCGCGCCTCGTGTCCCGGCGTTTCTTCGTGCCCTCGTGATCGGCGTCCTGGCCGAAGTGATCGGCCTCGTTGCATTCGCCGTGGTGTTACTTGGCGAACTCCTTACGGGTGGTTCCATGTCGGTAGGAGTGAGCCTCTTTCTGGTTCTCTTCCTCCTGGGTGTGGCCTGGGTTCTCGTTGTGTGCTGCCGGGCACTTCTCGCAGGTCGCCGCTCTGGTCGCGGACCCATCGTGACCTGGCAGCTCTTCCAGATCATCGGGTCGATCGCGGCGATCGGCAGCGGCGGCGGCCCCGCCGTCGCGGGTGGGTGGGCCGCCCTCGTCATCGCGGTGGCCGTGGCCGTGCTGCTCATGACGCCGTCCGTGGTAGCGGCGACGTCGGGGACCCGCTCGGAGGACTGAGCGCGCGCGGGCCGTGCGGGCGGTGCGGCCTGCGCGGGCGGTGCGGACGGTCGAGCTCCGGTTCCAGGACCTGGCACAGCACCGGCTCGCCGCGGCCGCACCACGCCGCCCGGCCCGGCGGCCCGCCCGCACCCGCGAGCAGCGCGGGCGCCCCGAGCACGACGTCGGCCGCGCGGTCGGTGCCCAGCAGCACCAGGCGCGGCCCGATGCGCGCGGCCAGGCCGCCGACCGACGGGCCGTCTCCCGCCACGGCGAACGCGACCCCCGAGCGCAGTGCGGCGAGCGGGAGAGCGCCGCGCACGTCCTCGACGCCGTCGACCAGGACGAGCGTGCCCGGGTGGTCGGGCCTGGCCGGGCCGGTGCCGGTGGGCAGCAGGTGGCCGAAGGCCCCGGCGTCGTCCGGGTGGCTGGTCCCGGCGTAGCCGGGGTGGTGCAGCAACGGGGCCAGGGCGGCGGCGTCGCGGGTGATGCCGTGCACGGTCCAGCCCTGGCGCAGGGCGGCCAGAGCGAGGGTGACCAGCGCGGTGGTGCGGCCTGATCGGGCCCGGCCCAGGATCGCGAGGTGACCGTCCGCCGGGTGCCAGGTGACCGTGGTGCGGCGCTGGGCCCCGGGGTAGTCGCCCAGCGCGAGCACCAGGCCGCCGCGGTCCCGGCGGGTGGCCGGCGGCAGGTCGGCGGACCCGGCCGACCGGGGGAGCGGGGGCAGCCACGGCGGTGGGCCGGGGCGGAGCCCGAGGGACGCCGCGGCCTCGCCGACGGCGTCGGCCACCAAGGTCGCCGTGTCCGACACCAGACGTGGCCCCGGTACCTGCTCTGGCCGCGCTGCCGGGGCGCGGCGGACCAGCGGCAGGCGGGCCTCGGGCGAAGCTGTGGCGTGCGCGCACTGCACCAGCACGGGCGGCGCGGAACCCAGCCGCAGCACGGCACGCCCCGGCGTCCCGGGCGGGATGCGTGCGGCGGCCGGGTCGTCGACCACGTCGCGCGACTCGAGGGGGTCGGTGACCCGGAGCGCGATGCGCGCGCTGACGTTCGCGCGCAGGTCGGGGCCGACGGCGCCGCCCGGCCGCTGCGTGGCGAGCACCAGGTGCACCCCGAGCGACCGGCCCTGCGCCGCGATCCGGAGCAGGCCCGGCAGGAACGCGGGCAGGTCGTCCGCCAGCGCGCGGAACTCGTCGATCACGACGACGAGCCGGGGCAGCGCGCCTGGTGCGAGGGAGACGACGTCTGCCACAGCGTGCGCGGCCAGCACGCGCTCCCGGCGGCGCAGCTCCGCACGCAGCCCGGTGAGCGCGCGGGCGGCCAGGCCGGGCTCGAGGTCGGTCACCTGGCCGACCACGTGCGGCAGCCGGCCGCACGCGCCGAGGCTCGTGCCGCCCTTGAAGTCGACGAGCACCAGCGCGAGCTCGGCGGGTGACCGGGTCAGGGCGAGCCCGAGCACGAGCGTCTGCAGCAGCTCCGACTTGCCCGACCCGGTGGTGCCCGCGACGAGCAGGTGCGGCCCGTCGCGGACCAGGTCCAGGAGCACCGGTGCGCCGTCCGTGCCGAGGCCGAGCGGCACGGCCCAGCCGTCGGCGCTCGCCCGCTGGCTGGTGCCCGCCCAGCGCGCGGCGACCTGGCGCGGTCCGGGCACCTCGTCCATGCCGTGCGCCCTGGTCAGGGACACGGCGGCCGGCAGGCGGGGGTCGTCGGGGCGGGGGGTCGGCTCGTCGGGGCGGGCGGTCGTGTGCTCGGTGCGAGCGCTCCCGAGCGCGCCGGCCGTGCGGCCGAGCCAGGCGGCGCCGGCGAGCAGCCGGGCCAGGTGTTCCGCCCATCCCGCGCCGACGCCGACCAGCGGCACGACGCGCGTGGCGCCGTCCGGCCCGGTGATCCGGACCCGGCGCGCGCCGAGGACCTGCACCACGGCGCGACAGCCGGGCAGGACGACGCCGACGGACACGACGGCGACCGGCTTCGCTGCGGCCCCGGCCCCGGCCCCGGCCCCGGCTGCCGGTGCTCCGGTGGTGGCGACCGCGCCCAGGGACGCGACGGGTCCGGTGGGTGCCGGCCCGAAGGCCGCGGGGGCCCCGTCGACCACCAGCACCCGCGGTCCGCCCTCGGGGAGCCAGCGGAGCCAGGACCAGCCCGCGGACCAGCCTGCGGACCGGCCGGCCGGCCGGCCTGCCGACCATTCCGCTGGCTCGCCACCGTCGGCACCGTCGGCGAGCCGCACCGAAGCACCCCGGACGGCGAGGCCCGCGACGAGCGCGCGGGCGACCGAGCGGGCCAGGCCCGCGGGCCCGAGCACGGCGACGGCGCCGTCGTGCAGCAGGGCCGTCAGCGGATCGTCCGACGAGGCCGGCAGGCCCGGTCCCGCAGCAGGTCTCGCCCCGAGGGACCCCGCGTCGCGCGCCCAGGCGGCGGCCCCGGCGTCCCGCGCCGCCGCCCACGCACCCGGGGAGACGTGGAGCGCCGCGTGCGCGAACGCCAGGAGCCGTGCCGGATCGGGCAGCTCGCGCGCCCCGTCCCGCGCCGTGCCCGCGGCCGACCTGCGCTGTCGGGCGGCGCGCAGCTGTGGGGCCACCACAACCAGGCTGACCAGCGCGAACACCGCCAGGACCGGCTGGCGTAGGGCCGCCGCCAGGATCAGGGACGCGACAGCGGGCAGCAGCACGAGCGGCCAGGGGAGGCCGCCCGACGCTGTCTCCGGAGGCGGCGCGAGCCAGGCCGCCGGCCCTCGCGACCGGCGGATCGCGAGCCGTCCGCCACCTCGCAGGCGAACCCAGGAACGGAGCGCGGCCCACGGCCCACGGGCGCCGATGACCGTCCCGGCGTCCGGCCCGGTCACCCGCACCACCAGCCACGGCGCGTCGAGCCCGCCCCCGCGATCAGCGCCCCCGACCCCACCCGGCCCCGTACCTACCTCCGGCGTCGGCCCCGCCTCCAGCCCCGCACCCGATGAAGCCCCCACCCTCAGCACCACACCGGGCAGCAGCGGCCGCTCACCGACCACCTGCTCGTCCGTCACCCGCACCCCGTCGGCCGTGAGCGTCGCCCATCGCAGCTCCGGGCGGCGTACCAGGGCGGCGAGGGGCACACGCACGTCGCCGAGGCGCGCCCCTGGCCGCACGAGCACGTCCTCGCCCGGGTGCAGGGTCACGCGTACGGCGCCGTCGGACGACGAGGTAGCGGTCATGCCCCCAGCCTCTCCGCAGCCAGGTCCGGGTCAGGGCCGTGACCAGGGTTTCTGTGCACAAACCCTGTTTCCACAGGCCGTTCGTCGCGCTCTCTGGGGCACAACCCCTGGGGGACTGCCCCTACCCGGGGCGGACGCGACGTACGACCGGGGGATGACACGGCCAGGGAAGGATCAGGCCGACGCCCGATGTTCACCCGGCCCCCGGCTCCGTAGGTTCGATGACGCCGGCCGAACCGGGGTCCAAACCCGGGAAGGCCGGACCACTTCGCAGCACCCAGCAGCGTCATCGACCGAGGAGAATCTCGTGGACACCACCGTGTACGTCCCGGCGGGCCGGCCGGCCCCGGCGTCGGGCCGCCCCCACGCCGTACGCGCCCGTTCCCTGACCAAGACGTACGGCAAGGGCGAGGCGATCGTGCGCGCTCTGGACGGCGTGGACGTGGATTTCGAGCAGGGTCGGTTCACCGCGATCATGGGCCCGTCGGGTTCGGGCAAGTCGACGTTGATGCATCTGCTGGCGGGGCTGGACTCCGCGACGGGCGGGCAGGCGTTCCTCGGGGAGACGGAGATCACCGGGCTGAGCGACAAGTCGCTGACGAAGCTGCGGCGGGACCGGATCGGGTTCGTGTTCCAGCAGTTCAACCTGTTGCCGATGTTCACCGCGGAGCAGAACATCACGCTGCCGGTCGAGCTGGCCGGTGCCACGACGGACCGGGCGTGGTTGGACACCCTGGTCGAGACGCTGGGGTTGTCGGGGCGGTTGACGCACCGGCCGGGTGAGCTCTCGGGTGGGCAGCAGCAGCGGGTCGCGATCGCGCGGGCGTTGATCGCGCAGCCTGATGTGGTGTTCGCGGACGAGCCGACGGGCAACCTGGACTCGCGTTCGGGTGCGGAGGTCCTCAGCTTCCTGCGGCGTTCGGTGCGGGAGCTGGGTCGCACGATCATCATGGTCACGCACGACCCGTCGGCCGCCGCGTATGCGGACCGGGTGGTGCTGATCGCGGACGGGCGGATCGCTGGGGACATCAGTGACCCGACGCCGGAGTCCGCGATGGCGGGGCTGGACGCCCTGCGCACCCTGGAGCCCGCCCTCACCGCCGGAGCCGGCAGCACGGTGTCCGGGACGGGTGCGTGATGTCCGCCTCCTTCCCCACCGCGCGTCTCACCCTGGGGCAGATGCGCCGCAGCACCGGGCGGCTCGCCGCCGCCGGTGTCGCGATCGCCATCGGCACCGCGTTCGTCGCGGCCACGCTCCTGGTGGGCAACATCATCACCAGCACCACCTACGACCAGGTCGCCGCCCGGTACGCCGACTCCGACCTCGTGGTGTCCGACGACAACGGCGCCCTGACGCCGGACGACATCGAGGCCGTCCGGGCCACCGACGGCGTCGCGGCGGCCGACGGGTCCCTGAGCACCTATGTGGAGCTCAACCACGGCGGGAGGACGATCTACCAGTCGATCGTCCCGCAGGCCTCCGACCCGCGGCTCTCCCCGCTGGTCCTGACCGACGGGGCGTGGCCGGAAGAGACCGGCGGCATCGCCCTCCCGGCGGACGTCGCCGAGCGGCTCGACCTCGCGGTGGGGGACACCGTCTCCTCCAGCCGCTGGGTGATGGACGACGAGCCCACCGTCGCGGACGACGGAACCAGCTACTACGACGGCAAGGAGGTCAGCGAGAAGCTGACGGTCTCGGGACTCGTCGACGACCCGAGGCAGGCCTTCGCACTTGCCGGTGGCATGGGCGTCGTCACCCCGGAGGCCATGGACCAGTGGCTCGCCGACGACCGGGAACCCGGTCAGGCGGAGGAGTTCCAGGAGATCGTCGTGGCGCTCGACCAGCCGGGTGACCCGGCCGCGGTCGAAGCGGCCCGGGACGCGCTCACCACGGCGGTCCCGGCGGCCACCGGCGTCGTGACCACGCAGGAGTACGCCGAGGAGGTCGTGGCCGGGCTGACCGGCGGCCAGAACATCATCTTCCTGGTGTTCGTCCTGGGCTTCGCCGCCGTGGCGCTGGTGGTCGCGGGCCTCGTCATCGCCAACACCTTCCAGGTGCTCGTCGCGCAGCGGTCGCGCACCCTCGCCCTGCTGCGCGCCATCGGCGCGGACACCGGCCAGGTCTATCGCAGCGTCCTGCTCGAGGCCGCCATCCTCGGCGCGGTCGCCTCGGCGGCGGGTGTGCTCCTCGGGTCCCTGCTGGTGCAGGGGGGCCTGCTGCTGGTGCCGGCCTTCGACCTCGGTGTCCAGCTGCCCGCGTCGATCACCGTGAGCGCGCCCGTCGTGTTCCTCCCGCTCGCCGTCGGCGTGCTCGTGACCCTCGCGGCCGCGCTCGCCCCTGCCCGTGCGGCCTCCCGCGTGGCCCCGCTCGCCGCCCTGCGGCCGGCCGACGCTCCGACGCTGCGCGGCGCGGGTGCCGGCCGGGCCCGTGCCGTCCTGGCCGGTCTCGCCACCTTCGGTGGGCTCGCCGTCATGGCTGGTGGGGTCTACCTGGGAATGACCGACAGCGTGGACGTCGGCGTGCTGGCCGCCGTGCTCGGTGGCTGCGTGTCCCTGGTGGGCGTGGTCATCGGTGCGGTCTTCTGGCTGCCCAAGGTCGCCGCCGGTATCGGCCGCCTGCTCGGCCCGGCCGGCCCTGCGGCCCGGCTCGCGGCGGCGAACACGCAGCGCAACCCGCGTCGCACGGCGGCGACGGCGACCGCGCTGCTCATCGGGGTCACGCTCGTCTCCATGATGACCACGGGCGCCGCGAGCGCCCGGCTCGCCATGGACGAGGAGCTCGACGCGCAGTACCCCGTGGACCTCGAGGTCTCCGCGACGTCGTACGACGCCGAGGGGAACCTGGTCGCGCTGCCGGGCTCCGTGACGGACGCCGTGCGTGACGTGGGCGACCTGCGCGCCGTGGCCGAGGTGACGACCCTCACCGCGAACGTCGGCGGTGACGACGGGTCGATGCTCCCGGTCACCGCGGCGGCTCCCGAGGACCTGCGAGAGGTGCTGAGCACGCCGGACGACGTCGCGTCGCTGGAGAGGGGCACGCTGCTCCTGCCCGACCGGGTCGCGGAGGACTACGGCCTGGAGGGGCGCGACACCATCACGCTCACCGGGCCGGCCGGCGAGGTCACCCTGGACGTCGTCAGCACGGACCTGCGCACCTCCTCCGCCTACCTGACCCCGAACGACCTGGCCGGCTTCACCCAGGCCGTGAGCGCGAACACCCTGTGGGGGAGCGTCGCCGAGGGCAACGACCCGGTGGACGCCGTCGCCGCGGTGCAGGACGCCGTCTCCGTGACGGGAGGGGCCGTGGACGTGACGGGTGCGGCCGTCGAACGGGAGGCGTACCAGGAGGTGATCGACGTGATCCTGGGGATCGTGGTCGGCCTGCTCGCGGTGGCGGTGATCATCGCGCTCATCGGCGTGGCCAACACCCTCTCGTTGTCCGTCGTCGAACGCACCCGCGAGAACGCGATGCTCCGGGCGATCGGGCTCTCGACGGCACAGCTGCGGGCCACGCTCGCCATCGAGGGCATGCTCATCGCCGGCGTCGGCGCGCTGCTCGGGATCCTGCTGGGGCTCGTGTACGGCTGGGCAGGTGCCGCCTCGGCCCTGTCCTCGGTGGGCACCGTGCCGCTCGCGGTCCCGTGGGCCGAGATCGCCACCGTCCTCGGCGTGGCCCTGGTCGCGGGGCTCGTCGCCTCGGTGGTGCCCGCCCGGGCGGCCGTCCGCACCCACCCCGTGGCGGCGCTCGCCGCGGAGTAGCAGTCCCGGGGTGACCGGTCAGCACGCAGCAGCCGCAGCGACTCGAGGGAGAGATCTCGTGGACAGAACTCTGTACGTCCCGGCGGACCGTTCGGCTTCCGCGTGCTGACCGTCAGCCCCACCCTGCGCCTCACCGTGGCCCAGATGCGCCGCGGCCTCGGCCGGCTCGCCGCCGCGGGTCTCGCCATCGTCATCAGCACCGCGTTCGTGGCCGCGACGCTGCAGGCGGGGACCATCATCACCCGCACCACGTACGACCAGGTGGCCGCGCAGTACGCGGGCGCGGACCTCGTGGTCTTCGACCGCCGTGGCACCATGACGCCCGACGACGTCGACGCGGTGCGGGACGTCGACGGGGTGGCGGCGGCCGACGGGTTCCAGGGCACCTACGCCCAGCTCGACCACGGCGGCCGCACGGTCTACCAGTCGCTCGTCGCCACCCCGTCGGACCCGCGGCTCACTCCGCTGGTCCTGGCCGACGGCGCCTGGCCGGGGCGGGCGGACCGCATCGCGCTGCCCGCCGACGTCGCCGAGCTCCTCGGCGTCGGCGTGGGCGACACGGTCGCCTCCACGCGCTGCCTGCTGGGCGACCACCCCGCCGTGGGGAAGCACGGGTCGGACTGTCACGGCGGCCAGGAGGCCGTCACGCGGCTCACCGTGTCCGGCCTGGTCAACGACCCGGTGGGCGCCTACGCGGCGGGCGGCGGCGTCGCCGTCGTCAGCCCGGAGGCGCTGCGGGAGCGGCTCGCGGACGGCGCCGGCCCGGCCGGGGCGGCCGGCATGCGCACGATCGTCGTGGCCCTGGACCGGCCCGGGTCCGCGGCCGCCGTGGCGGCGGCCCGCGACGACCTCGCCGCGGCCGTCCCGGCCGCCACCGGCGTCACCACCCCCGTCCAGTACGCGGAGGACGTCGTCTCGGCCATCTCGGACGGCCAGAACATCGTCTACCTCGTGTTCGTCCTGGCCTTGGCCGCGGTCTCCCTGGTGGTCGCGGGCCTGGTCATCGCGAACACCTTCCAGGTGCTGGTGGCGCAGCGCGCCCGCACCCTGGCGCTGCTGCGCTGCGTCGGTGCGGGCACCGGGCAGATCTACCGCTGCGTGCTGCTGGAGGCCGCCCTGCTGGGCGTGGTCGCCTCCGCGGCGGGCATCGTGCTCGGCACCCTGCTGGTGCAGGCCGGGCTCCTGGTCGCGCCCGCGTTCGACCTGGGCGTGGCATTGCCGCGGACCGTCCCCCTGAGCGCGCCCGTGCTCCTCGGGCCGCTCGGTGTCGGCCTGCTCGTGTCCCTGGCCGCGGCGCTCGCCCCGGCGCGGGCCGCGGCACGCGTGGCCCCGCTCGCCGCCCTGCGCCCCGCCGACGCACCCGGCAGGCAGGGCACCGGTCGCGGCCGGGGCGTGTTCGCGGCGCTCGCCACCGTGGGCGGCCTGGCCGTCCTGGGCGCGGGCGTGGCGCTCGGCATGTCCGGCACCATCGACGTCGGGCTGTTCGCGGCGGTCCTCGGCGGCTCCGTGTCGCTGGTCGGGGTGATCGTCGGCTCCGTCTTCTGGCTGCCCCGCGTCGCGGCCGCCTTCGGCCGGCTCGTCGGGGCCGGGGGACCGGCCGCGCGCCTCGCGTCGGCCAACGCCCTGCGCAACCCCCGCCGGACGGCGGCGACGTCCACCGCCCTGCTCATCGGCGTCACCCTGGTCTCCATGATGACCACGGGCGCCGCCAGCGCCCGCGCCGCCCTGGACGACGAGCTGGACGCGCGCTTCCCCGTCGACCTCCAGGTCACCAGCACCACGCCCGACAAGAACGGCGCACCCGCCGCCGTGCCCGACTCGGTCACCGACGCCCTGGCCGACGTCGACGGGCTGCGCGCCGTGGTCCCGGTGACCAACCTGTCGGCGGAGCGGGCCGACGGCGGCCGTCCCGTGCAGGTCGCCGTCCTCGACCCCGCGGACCTGCGGGCCGTGGCCAACACCCCCGCCGACGCCGCCCTGCTGCGCCCCGGCACCCTCGTCGTCCCCGAGCGGGCCGCGAGGCTGTACCGCCTGGCGGGACTCGACACCGTCGAGCTCACCGGCCCCGGCGGCGACGTGACGCTCCGCGTGGTCCACAGCGACACCCGGTCCGACCGGGCCTACCTCACGCCCCAGGACCTCGACGCCCTCGCCCCCGGCCTCGCCGCCGGCGAGCTCTGGGCCCAGGTCGACGACGACCACGACGCCGCCGACGTCGTGTCCGCCGTGCAGGAGGCGGTGTCCGGTACCGGCGAGACCGTCGGGATCACCGGGATCGTCGTCGAGCGCTCCGCCTACCAGCAGATCATCGACGTCATCCTCGGGATCGTCGTCGGGCTGCTCGCCGTGGCCGTGCTCATCGCCCTGATCGGCGTGGCCAACACCCTGTCGCTGTCCGTCATCGACCGCACCCGCGAGAACGCCATGCTGCGCGCCATCGGGCTCTCCCGCGGCCAGCTGCGCGCCACGCTCGCCGTCGAGGGCCTGGTCATCGCCGGCGTCGGCGCCGTGCTCGGCGTGCTGCTCGGCCTCCTGTACGGCTGGGCCGGCGCCACCACCGCCCTGTCCACCCTGGGCGAGGTGCCGCTCGTCGTCCCGTGGTCCGACGTCCTGGCCGTGCTCGGCGTCGCGCTGCTCGCCGGCCTCGTCGCCTCCGTGGTGCCGGCGCGGGCCGCCGTCCGGACCCGGCCGGTCGCGGCGCTCGCGGCGGACTGACCCGCCCGGCCCGGCCCCATGGGCC